>NZ_JAUOPX010000003.1:0-182407 GCF_030547455.1 Motilimonas sp. 1_MG-2023
ACCTGATGTTGCGTTGCGCCTTGCGCTGTGCCGTCTCAGTGGTTGCGCATTATAGGGAGATTCGATTCTGGTGCAAGACTTTATTTGAAGTTTTTCACACTTTTCTATTAATCACTCAAAAAACAAACAATGCGTTTACTTTATCTTCACTAAGGTGCTGGCAAATGCTGCTAAATCAGCATATTTGCCATTAGCGAGTGCTAAACCTTCTTCAGTTAACGCTTTACCCGTTTCAACCAATACATTAGTACCAACGCCAGCCGCAATGCCAGCCTGTATGTCTGCCGTTTTATCACCGACAAAATATGAATTGGCTAAATCGATACCTAGCTCTTTGGTTGCAGTGAGCAGCATCCCCGGAGCAGGTTTACGACATTCACACACTTGTTTGTATTCTTCAACTGTTGCTTCAGGATGATGTGGACAGTAATAGATGCCATCGAGATCTACGTCTCTGTCAGCAAGAGACCAATCCATCCACTCAGTCAAATTCATAAAGTCGTCTTCGCTATAATAGCCACGACCGATCCCTGACTGATTGGTTACCAAAACTAATAAGTAGCCTTTTTGTTTTATCTCTTGGCAAGCTTCTATTGCCCCTTCAACAAACTCAAAATCATCCACTTCATAGACATAACCGTGATCAACATTAAGCACACCATCACGATCTATAAATACAGCAGGTTTAGACACACATATTTCCTTCATTACTAAAACAGGACAGAAACCAATAATCTATTGTTGATAATAATCACGATACCAATCAACAAACTGACTGATCCCAAGTTCAATTGAAGTCGTCGGCTTATAACCTACATCTTCAATCAAGGCATCGATATCAGCAAATGTTGCTGGCACATCACCAGGTTGAATTGGCATCATATTCTTTTTCGCCTCCATATCGAGGCTTTTTTCAATTTGTTCAATAAAATAGCCTAATTGCACTGGCTGATTATTGCCGATATTGTAAACACGATATGGTGCAGAGCTTTGCGCGGGGCTGGAGTGTTCCGGTGTCCAAGCCGCATTCGCTTGTGGCACTTTATACAGTGAGCGAACCACGCCTTCAACAATATCGTCGATGTAAGTAAAATCACGCTGCATTTTGCCATAGTTAAATACATTAATGGGCTTACCTTCCATAATCGCTTTAGTGAACAAAAACAGCGCCATGTCTGGTCGTCCCCATGGACCATAAACGGTAAAAAAACGTAATCCCGTGGTCGGCAATGCAAATAAGTGACTGTAAGTATGCGCCATTAGCTCATTTGATTTTTTCGTTGCTGCATATAAAGAAACCGGATGGTCGACACTGTGCTCGACTGAAAATGGCATTTGGGTATTAAGGCCATAGACCGAACTTGATGACGCATAAACCAGATGCTTAACTTGGTGATGACGACAGCCTTCTAGAATATTAACAAAGCCAACTATATTTGAGTCTACATAAGAGTGTGGGTTTTCTAATGAATATCGAACGCCGGCTTGAGCGGCTAAATTGATAACACCGTCAAATTGCTCTTGCGCAAACAACTCCGCCATGGCTTCTCTATCTTGTAAATCAAGTTTCACAAATCTAAAGCCGTCTTTACCTTCTAGCCTTGCTAGACGGTCGTACTTTAATTGTGGGTCATAATAATCATTGAGATTATCCAACCCAACCACTTGGTGGCCATCTGCTAGCAAGCGTAAGCTCGTATAGCTACCAATAAATCCTGCTGCGCCTGTTACTAATACTTTCATTCGATCGTCCCTTGAACCCGTAATTGGGCATGAGCCTATTTCATTATTATTGAGTATGGCTCTCATTCTAGCGATAAGTTGAGTTTTTGCCTATTCCCTTACTTTCTTTGTTTCTGCTATAAATGAATGTGTGTTAATCATTAAAGGGAAATTTTATGGACATGTCTGGATTAAAACAGCTATATCAAAACAATGAACTAATTGAAGCCAACGTGATCCCTGCTACTCAAGGCAATGGCTGGATAGTCGATTGCAGAAATGCAGCGGGAGAAGGTCTGATCCTCACCAATGCCGTTGGGCGGGAGTCCTGCTTTAATAGCCAAGAAATGGCAACTTCCCAAGCAAATGCTATTGGCTTTATTGACGTCAACTGCATTGATATATAGTCAATCCACACATGTAACGAATTCATCTCACTTAAATTAGCGGTAGCCAATGAAATATCACAAAATTCCACACAGCTCCTTAGAGGTAAGTAAGATTTGTTTGGGTACCATGACTTGGGGCGAACAAAATACCGAGCAACAAGCCCATCAGCAACTTGATTACGCTCTCGCCCAAGGAATCAACTTTATTGATACTGCCGAAATGTATCCCGTGCCACCAAGCGGCGAAACGCAAGGCTTAACGGAGCAATATATAGGCAACTGGCTCAATAAGACCCAGCAACGAGACCAAATAATACTCGCCACTAAGGTTGCTGCGCCATCTACTGGGCGCGGCATTTCTATCCGTAGCAACATGGCTCTTGATAGACGCAATATTCATCAAGCCTTAAATGATAGCCTAACCCGATTAAAAACAGACTACATCGATTTATACCAAATTCACTGGCCAGAACGGCAAACCAATTTTTTTGGTCAACTTAACTATCAGTATTCCGAACAAGAAACTTATACCCCCATCATCGAAACACTGGAAGCACTGCAAGAGCTAGTACAGGCAGGAAAAATTCGCTATATCGGGGTATCTAACGAAACGCCTTGGGGCGTAGCTCAATATTTACGGTTGGCAGAAAAACACAACCTACCGAAGATTGTCACCATTCAAAACCCTTATAATTTGCTCAATCGAACTTTTGAGCAAGGCTTGGCAGAGTTTTCTCAACGTGAAGGCGTAGAGTTATTAGCCTATTCTCCCCTTGCTTTCGGGGTGCTCTCTGGAAAATATCTCAACGGACAACGACCGACAGGTGCTCGGCTGTCATTATTTGAACGCTTCCAGCGTTACAGCAACCCGCAAGCGGAGCAAGCAACGCAAGCGTATGTGTCATTAGCTCAAAACTTGGAAATGGACCCCAGTGTGATGGCCCTTGCCTTTGTTAACCAACAGCCGTTTGTGGCGGCGAATATCATCGGCGCAACCACTTTGGCGCAACTTGAAACCAACATTAGTAGCATAGATGTCACTTTGAGTGATGAAGTGATTAATGAAATAAACCAGATCTTCCAGCGCCAGCCAAACCCTTGTCCGTAAATAGAACGCCTTAGTTGATATATCGACTAAGGCTATTTTTTCAAATCTGTCACTATCTTACTTCCCGGCATTGAATTATCTTTGGTACACTAAATGCTACATATTTCATTGCAGTAGGCTTCCATGCGCGCTTATATTTTACTGACCCCATTACTTCTCGTAGGTTGTAGTCAATACAGCTTTAACAGTAACGTTGACAAAGAAAATTTTGACCAATACTTTAAACCTTCACAAGTAACTGTCTATGACAAAGCACAGTTAGAAACTCTCAACTATATCCACCTAACAACTGTTGAGGGGTCGGTTTGCCAACAGCAAGCTAATGAGCCCAAGCCAACCCTTGCTGATGCTCGTACTCAAGCACGCCTTGCGGCCGCTGATGCAGGAGCTAATGGTATTATTTTTACGCGGTGTATCGAAACATCTGATGATATCTGTCTTGCTGCAAGCTTATGTTATGGCCAAGCAATCAAAGTAGCCGAGCCAGATGAGTGAGTTTGTCTTCAATCAAATAGGCATTATCGAGTCGCCATACCAGCAAAAGTTCGCCATCCCTCGCCAGCCAGGCTTAGTGCCTGCAGCAAAAGGCCGTATCAAATTAAGTTCACACTGTAATAACCTTGACACTTTAAAGGGATTAGAGCGTTCATCCCACCTTTGGCTGATCTTTGTATTCCACGAGACAATGGAGCAAGGTTGGAAGCCAATGGTCCGCCCGCCTCGTCTTGGCGGCAATGAGAAAATGGGGGTATTTGCTACTCGCTCAACGTTTCGCCCCAACCCTATTGGTATGTCAGTTGTGCGAAATGAGGGGGTTTATCGGGAAGGTAAGCAAGTCTACTTACAGATTAGCGCGCTGGATTTACTCAACGGCACACCAATCCTAGATATCAAGCCATATTTACCCTACTCCGATGCATTAACAGGGGTACAAACAGGCTTTAGCCAACCAAATGAAAGCGACATGATGGCGGTTGAGTTTGCGCCCTTAGCGCAGCAGCAATTGAAGCGGCTCTCAAATCAATACCCTGAATTACCATTATTCATTGAGCAAGTTCTGCAACAAGATCCAAGGCCGGCTTACAAAAAAAATAAACCCGATGAAAAAACCTACGCCATGAGCTTATATGATCTAAATATCAGTTGGCGCGTAATAGCAAACACGAATCAAGTATTAGAAATCGCGACCACGACCTCGCCCTAAGTAGATACCCCTTTGCTGGCTCCCCTAGCACTGGTAAACTCTGGCAATATTTTTAAAACAACAAGAATCAACAGGATTAACATGCGTACCAGTAATTACTTACTTTCAACAGTGAAAGAAACCCCAAGCGATGCTGAAGTCATCAGTCATCAACTTATGCTCCGCGCCGGCATGGTTCGTAAACTGGCCTCTGGTTTATACACTTGGTTGCCCACTGGTTTACGCGTATTACGCAAAGTAGAAACAATTGTTCGTGAAGAAATGAACCGAGCTGGCGCCATCGAAATATTAATGCCAGTGGTTCAACCAGCTGATCTTTGGCACGAAACAGGCCGCTGGGAGAAGTTTGGTCCTGAATTACTGCGCATTAAAGACCGCCATCAACGCGACTTTGTCCTCGGTCCAACCCACGAAGAAGTGATCACAGAACTGGTCCGTAAAGAAGTTTCTAGCTACAAGCAGTTACCGTTGAACTTGTACCAAGTACAAACCAAATTTCGTGACGAAGTTCGCCCACGTTTTGGTGTAATGCGTGCACGCGAATTCACCATGAAAGACGCTTACTCATTCCATACTTCACAAGAATGTTTAGAAAAAACCTATCAAGTCATGTTTGATGCTTACTGCCGCATCTTTGATCGCCTTGGTCTCGAATACCGCCCTGTTATTGCCGACACCGGCAGTATTGGCGGCAGTGCGTCACATGAATTTCACGTATTAGCTCAAAGCGGTGAAGATGACATTGTTTTCTCTGATGCCAGTGACTACGCGGCGAACATCGAAAAAGCTGAAGCGTTAGCACCAACAGAGCCTCGCGCAGCAGCCACTAAAACAATGGAATTAGTGGATACGCCAAATGCGAAAACCATTGAAGAGTTAGTGGCTCAGTTTGAGCTGCCGATTGAAAAAACAGTTAAGACCTTAATCGTAAAAGCGGATGAAGAATCTGAGCATAACTTAATTGCACTACTTGTGCGCGGCGATCATGAACTCAACGAAATCAAAGCGGAAAAACTAGAGCATGTTGCGTCGCCATTAACGTTTGCGTCTGAAGAAGAAATTCGCGCCGCCGTGGGCGCAGGCCCAGGCTCACTCGGCCCTGTTAAATTATCTATTCCTGTTGTAGTCGATCGCAGTGTTGCCGCAATGAGTGACTTCGGTGCTGGGGCCAATGAAGACGGTAAACATTACTTTGGCATCAACTGGGGCCGCGATGCCGCTGAGCCAGAAGTGGCTGATTTACGTAATGTGGTGGTTGGCGATCCAAGCCCATGTGGCCAAGGTGTGCTATCTATCGCTCGTGGTATTGAAGTAGGTCATATCTTCCAACTTGGAGACAACTACTCTAAATCAATGAACGCCGCGGTGTTAAACGAGCAAGGTAAAAATCAAGTGATGACCATGGGTTGTTACGGTATTGGCGTTTCTCGTATTGTTGCGGCAGCGATTGAACAAAATAACGATGACGCCGGTATCATCTGGCCTGAGTCTATCGCGCCGTTTACTGTTGCGATTATTCCAATGAATATGCATAAATCTCATCGCGTAGCCGAAGTAGCAGAACAATTCTACCAAGCGCTTACCGCAGCGGGCGTTGATGTATTGTTTGATGATCGTAAAGAGCGCCCGGGCGTTATGTTTAAAGACATGGAGCTATGTGGCATTCCTCACGCGATTGTCATCGGCGACCGTAGCTTAGACAATCAACTGGTTGAATACAAAAACCGTCGCAGCGGCGAGAAAGAAGAAGTGGCGGTTGACGCTGTCGTCGATAAAATTCTTGCTGCGCTCAAATAAGCTCGCTATTAAACTTTCTAAGGGTGCCTAGTGCGCCCTTTTTTAATGCCTGTTGAATAACATATTTTGGCAACCTACTACTCCCCCCATATGCCCTGCCAGCTTCAAGACACTTATCTATAAATATTAGTCGTAAAACTTTCATATACTTAGGTAAATAAAGCTAAGCTAAAGACATGAAAACAAAATCTTGCGCTTTATTATTAACCGGTGGCGGCGCGCGCGCGGCCTATCAAGTAGGGGTTTTAAAAGCCATAGCCGAGCTTTACCCAAGAAACCACCATAGCCCTTTTAATATTCTGTGTGGCACTTCCGCAGGTGGCATCAATATTGCCGCACTTGCCTGCTACGCCAGTTGTTTTAGGCTTGGAGTGAAAAAACTCGACTTCATGTGGCGAAATTTTCGCACCAATCAAGTTTACCAAACAGACATGCTACAACTCAGCGCGAAAATGCTGCGTAACTTTTGTGCCAGCTTCCAAGCCGATTATGCATACAAACCGGGCTTTTCATTACTCGACAATACACCACTGCGAGAGCTACTTAATCAATATATGGAATTTGAGAGAATTGACCGCAATATTCTTTCTGGCGCGCTTAACGCTGCCGCAATAACTGCTTCAGATTATACGACAGGGGATTCCATTAGCTTTTTTCAATCTAATGGTAATCATCAACCATGGCAGCGTGCCAAACGAAAAGGCGTCAATGCCATTTTAAATGCAGAGCACCTACTGGCAACATCCGCCATTCCGCTGCTCTTTCCGCCGTGCCAAATAGGACAGGATTATTATGGTGATGGCTCAGTACATCAACTTTCTCCACTGAGTCCTGCTATTCATCTCGGCGCTGAAAAAATTCTGGTGATCAGTTTAGAGCAACCAAGGATAAAACCTAATGCTCCCCGCCATGTGCCGAATATTTCAGAAATTTCAGGGCACTTATTAGATACTATTTTTACCGATACACTCAACTCCGATTTAGAGCGCCTTAATCGCGTTAACAGCACCTTAGCTCTGCTTGAGCAAGCACAACAACATCCAATGCAACTACAAACCATTGAAAGCTTTGTCATCAAGCCCAGTCAGGGCTTTAATCATATCGCCGATAAACATTATGATGCCTTACCATTAAGTGTGAAATTATTATTACGCAGTCTCGGCATTAAAAAAGGTAGCCAATCAACTTTGACGTCATACTTAATGTTTGAGCAAAACTATACTAGAGAGCTAATCCAACTCGGCTATCAGGACTGCCATAACCAAATGGCATCATTACAATCGTTCTTATTCGAGTAACTGTCGATCTTTAATCAATAGTAGCAGAGCCGCTTAACGCCCATTTAACAAATGATTTTCGGCAATTTCGATGTCCTTACTCTCACCTGACAATAACAAAATATCGCCTTGCTCAATCATCTCAAATGGGTCGGCCGTTTCGAAGATGTTTTTGCCATCGCGGCGCCATTCCATAATTTCAACATTAGCTAACTCCAACTGAACTAAAGCACGACCTATCGCCAATGAACCAGGTAACATTGTAACCGCATGTAAGCGTTCGCTCTGATGCTCAGCTTTATTTTCACTGGTTTCGCCATGAAAAAAACTATGTAAATGCTTATATTGATTTTCCCGCTCTTGCTGCATTTTTTTGATAATTTTGGAAATTGGCACCCCAGACATGAGCAGGACATGAGAAACTAACATTAAGCTACCTTCCAACACTTCTGGAACCACTTCAGCCGCACCATTAGCTTTTAACTCTACAATATCTTTATCGTCTTTGGTGCGTACCAAAACTTTAGCATCAGGATTTAATAACGAAATCGTATTCAACATACTCAAGGTTTTTTTATGGTTATGAAATGTGATAATCACCAGTTTTGCTTTGCAGACCCCTAGCATCAGTAAAATTTCACGGCGACAAGCATCACCAAATGCCACTGATTCGCCACCACTGACAGATTCTTTGATCCGCATAGGATCACGATCAAGGGCCACATAGCTAATGTTTTCTGTTTTTAAAAAGCGCGCAATAGTTTGGCCAACACGACCATAACCACAAATAATCACATGATCGGTGAATTCTCCAGGCAAAGGTTTGCGCTTTTTCAGTAACGCTTCAGAGCTATGCAAAAGATCAACACTGAGCTTATGGCTATATTTAACCAAGGGCGGTGTTAAAGCCATTGATATCACCCCTACGGCAACAATAATCGAAGACTGCGTAGCACTCAGTAGATCATATTTGTTGGCGAGGGCAACCAGCACAAAACCAAACTCGCCCACTTGACACAGCATCATGCCCGCTGCAATAGCATCTGTATTACGCTGCTTTAAAAGCTTTGCTAATAACGCCACTATGAGCATTTTCGTTACCATCAAGACTGCGACAATGCCAATCAACTCTAGCCAGTATTCGGCCAACACGGCTAAATCAATCAACATACCAATAGTGACAAAAAACAAGCCCATTAAGACATCACGAAAAGGCCGAATATCCGCTTCCAACTGGTGCTTATAATGACTCTCGCTAAGCATCATCCCCGCTAAAAATGCCCCCAAAGCCATTGATAAACCAAGCATGTGGGTAAGGCCTCCAGCTAATAACGCCACAAGTAAGGTCATTAAAACAAATAGCTCATCTGACTGGTCACTGGCTATCTCTTGAAACAAGCGTGGTAAACACCATTTCCCGATAGCTAATATCGATAGCACCGCCACTAGCCCTTTCCCCATCGCGATGAAGAGTGACAACGCAATTTCACCCGAACTCATCACTGGAACCGCCAAAATAGGCACCACAATCAGTAAAGGCATCACGGCAAGATCTTGAAATAGCAGCACACTCACCGCCAACTGGCCTCGACGAGTATGAGTTTTTTGTTGTTCAACCAGCTGCTTAATTATAATTGCCGTTGAGGACATGGATAATGCACCAGCAATCACAACCCCTTGCTGCCAAGAAACTCCAGCGAGTAAAGCCACAATAAAAAACAATATAGAGGATAAAAAAACCTGAGCGCCACCCAACCCAAACACCAAACCTCGCATGGTAATAAGCTTAGCTAAAGAGAATTCTAGGCCCAAAGAGAACATTAAGAAAGCAATACCTAGTTCCGCAATCAGGTCCATACCGTGAAAATCGACAAAGAAAGACAGCCCGGATGGACCAATGAGCAAGCCAGTAAACAGGTAGGCAAGGATAGCAGGCAAGGCCAAACGGCGGAAAATTGCCACATTGATAACAGCGAGTAATAACAACAGAACGAACTCTAACAAGCAGGTTTTCCTCTTAACTAGTTGTTTTAATGTTAGTCAATTTCTCCTTATTTACCTTTCCGAACACAAAATAATAACTGGCACGTTTTCTGCATATTTAAAACCAGTATTTTGCATAGTAATTTCGGCAATGAGGAAAATATGGATAATTTAAATAGAGTAGCAAGCTTGAATGAAGCAACAAGTCTATCCATAGCGTATAACAGTGACATTATTTTAAGCAGCGAGGATAAACTTGAAGTTCTTGAAGCGCTGCAACAGAGCCTAGAGCTGAAAGAGCTAATGCGCAATTTTGCTGCTCAAGCATCAAGGTTTGTTAAATTCATTGGCATTCGCTTCCAATCCGAACAGGGTTTTTTCACTGCTGACTTTCGTAAAAGCAGTGACTATATTGAAAACTTTGCAATCCACGACCGCAAACATGAACAGCTCGGTCATATGAGCTATCGCTGTGAAAAACCATTAGATGACAGGGCACTGTCGTTATTAGAAGAATTACATCGATTATTGTTATTACCCTTGCAGCACTGCCTAAGAATGTCTGAGCTTAAAGCTATTTCATTAAAAGACCATTTAACCGGTATTGGTAATCGTGCCTATTATGAAGAAAGTATTACACGATTAATTGAGCACAGTAGCCGTGCTAATCAAGGGCTAGCATTAATACTACTCGATCTTAATGACTTTAAACTGGTGAATGATAATTTAGGCCATCAAGTAGGTGACAGTGCATTAACGGCTTTTGCTCGTGTATTGACTAAAGCCGTACGTCATTCCGATATGGCTTTTCGCTTAGGTGGCGATGAGTTTGCCATTATATTGACGCCAACAACTCAAGATTCCACCAAGCTAGTTGAACAACGTTTACGTAAAATGATAGTGGCAGATAAAATTTTAACCGAGTTAAAGCTGAGTGCCAGCATCGGTCATGTAAATTGGCATCGAACTATGTCTGCCACTGAGCTATTTAGAAAAGCCGACATTGCCTTGTATAAAGATAAAAAAAGAAAATAGAGTGACATCTAGACAGCCCTCACCTTGTTGGGTAAGGGCTTTTTCGTATTTATGTTTCGTGCTAACAGTGCTGATTAATGATATATCTTCGCTAGCATCTATAACTCAAGAAGTAATTTGGCAATCGTGCGAACGCCATGACCTTTACCACCTGCGGCCCACAAATCATTTGGCGATTTTTGGTAAGCGCCAGATAAATCAAAATGCAGCCAATTCTTCTCTGGGTGCGTGACAAACTTAGATAAAAATGCGGCTGCTGTGCTTGCACCAGCTGTCCCCTCTGCACTTCCCGAGTTAGCAATATCCGCAAAGGCTGAGCCTATTTGCTCTGTATGCCAAGGAGCCAAAGGCAATGGCCAAGCTTGTTCATTTTCTTCACGCGCACAGGTTAGAGCTTTATGTACTAAGTCATCATCCATACTTAGAATACTATTATAGTCACGTCCAACTGCCATTTTCGCCGCCCCCGTTAACGTAGCAGCATCAATGATCACCTTAGCGTTTAACTCACAAGCCACAATTAGGCCATCGGCTAACACTAAACGGCCTTCAGCATCGGTGTTCAAAATCTCAACTGAAACACCATTTTTATATTGAATAATATCGCCTAACTTAAAAGCATGGCCACTGACTAAGTTTTCAGCGCAGCACAATAATAGTTTAACGCGCTTTTTTAACCCTTGGGTGATCGCTAATGCTAAGGCGCCGGTTACGGTTGCCGCGCCGCCCATGTCACTTTTCATCACCGACATACCGTCGTTACCTTTCAAGCTGTAGCCACCAGAATCAAAGGTGATCCCTTTACCTACAAGTGCCACGTCATAAGGTGCATCCGGATTGCCCGTTGGGTTGTAGTCAAGTTGCAGCATTGCTCCTTGACGTACACTGCCACGGCCTACGTTGTAGATACCAACATAACCTTGCTTTAACAGCTCTTCACCGTTAACAAAACGGTAAGTAATATGCTTACTGTCTAGTTCAGACAAAAACTCCGCCGCTTGTAACGCTAATTGACTAGGCCCAAGATCCTCTGGGGTCTTATTAATCATTTCACGCACCCACTCAGTGGTAAGTTTACGTGTATCTAACAGTGAAGCTTCTTGCTCTGAGACATCACCCCAGTTCACATTAGCACCGGTTTTGGGGTTATAAAAACCTTGATTGGCTGCCCAGCGCCACTCACTTTGCCACAGATCACCGGTTAAGGTTATCTCAGGGATCCCCATTGTTGCGAGCTTGCGAGCGGCTTTTTGAATTTGTCTAATGATGTCTTGCTCTTCATTTATGTGAATAGTGGCATGATCAGACTGAAAACTTAGCAGGGCAGATTCACCCCATTGCTCTGGAGCAGCGGACATTGAAATTTCAATAGCTAAAGGCACAGACATAACTTCCTCTTTAAGAATCGCATAAAGAGGCAGCATAGCAGAAGGATTAGAGTCACGAGAAGGAATAAACGAAATGTGATAAATTTAAGGCAATAAAAAAGGCGCGAAGCGCCCTTTTCGTAACTAAAAACAAAACCTAAGCTGTATTAGTGCCCTTCAGACACAATATTGACGGTATATTTAGGAATATCAACCACTAGGTCTTCATCCGCAACCTCAATCTGGCAGCTTAAACGTGACTCAGGCTCAAGACCCCAAGCTTTGTCTAGCATATCGTCTTCAAGTTCATCACTTTCTTCAAGTGAGTCAAACCCTTCACGAACAATGACATGACAAGTGGTACAAGCACACGACTTTTCACAGGCATGCTCAATGTGAATACCATTTCGCAGCGCAATTTCCAGTATATTGTCGCCCTGTTTGGCTTCAACGGCCAAGCCTTCTGGGCATAACTCTTGATGGGGTAAAAAAATAACCTTTGGCATACTAAACCTTATCGACAGATTGTCCTTTAAGCGCTTGGCGTATCGATCTATCCATACGACGAGCAGCAAACTCAGAGGTGGCTTGATCGACATGATCGATCGCCAATTTAATTTGTTTTTCATCATCACCAGCAGCCGCTTCTTTAAGACTCGCGATCGCTTGGTTGATATCTTGTAATTCCGATTCAGAAAGCAATGTCTGAGCATCTTTCCCTAGAGCCGCATTAAGCGTTTCGATAACTCGCTCAGCATCTACTTTTTGTTCAATCAACATTCTCGCGCGAATATCTTCCTTAGCATGAGCCATTGAATCTTTGAGCATATCGGCAATTTGCGTGTCCGCCAAGCCATAAGAAGGCTTCACTTCAATATGGGCTTGGACGCCGGATGATTTTTCCATCGCGGTTACACTGAGTAAACCGTCTGCATCGACTTGAAAAGTAATGCGAATATGGGCAGCGCCTGCAGCCATCGGTGGAATATCAGTCAGTTCAAAACGAGCAAGTGAACGGCAATCAGCCACCATTTCACGCTCTCCTTGAGTAACGTGAACGGCCATTGCCGTTTGACCATCTTTAAAAGTGGTAAACTCTTGCGCCTTAGCGACTGGAATGGTGGTATTACGCGGAATGATTTTTTCCACTAATCCCCCCATGGTCTCAATACCAAGTGAAAGAGGAATAACATCTAACAGCAACATTTCTGAATCGGGCTTATTCCCCACTAGAATGTCCGCTTGGATAGCCGCACCAATCGCAACCACTTTGTCAGGATCGATACTGGTTAATGGCTCTGCTGCGAAAAATTCACCGACCTTTTCACGTACATAAGGCACGCGCGTTGAGCCACCAACCATCACCACTTGCTGTACATCTGCAATACTTTGCTCGGCATCTTTTAATGCACGCCGACAAGCCAGCAGGGTTTTCTTTACCAAGGCTGCAATTAAAGACTCAAACGTGTCACGAGTTAATGTCACTTTTAGTTCAAGAGAATCGACTGCTACGGTCACTTCATCTGAGTCTGAAAGCGCCTGCTTCGCATCACAAGCGGCTTGTTTTAATTCACGCTGTAAAGAGTGTGAGAATGGCCCCTGAATTCCTGCTTGCTCGGCCAACCAATCAACAATTTGATGGTCAAAATCATCGCCACCCAAAGCAGAATCACCGCCGGTAGCAAGTACTTCAAACACACCTTTATGCAGGCGTAATATAGAAATATCAAAGGTACCGCCACCTAGGTCATAGACAGCAATGACACCCTCTTGACCCGAATCAAGCCCATAAGCAATAGCTGCCGCTGTTGGCTCATTTAACAAACGCAGTACATTTAAATTAGCGAGAATAGCAGCATCTTTAGTCGCTTGACGCTGGGCATCATCAAAATAGGCAGGCACGGTAATAACCACACCGCTAAGTTCATCTCCTAGGGTCTTAACTGCCGTGCTCGATAGACTTTTTAGAATTTCACTGCTGACCTGAACGGCGTTCACTTCCCCTTGACGTGTTTTGATTGAGATGCTGTCAAGCTCACCAAAATGATAAGGCAGTTGGCTTTGTTCTATATCGGCCAGAGATTTGCCCATTAAGCGTTTCACTGAAACTAAGGTATTGGCTGCATCTTTAACTGCAAATCCCATCGCATCTCGGCCAACTAATATACCCGATTCTGCATAATGCACCACTGAAGGAATGATATCCTGCCCTGATTCATCAACTAAGGTTTCAGCCACACCACTACGCACACTCGCAACTAATGAGTTTGTCGTACCTAAATCAATGCCTATCGCAAGCTTTCGCTGATGAGGGGCAGCACTTTGGCCTGGCTCAGCTATTTGAAGTAACGCCATAATCTAATTTATTCCAGGAGGGATTCTTCTAAACGTTCAAGTTCATCTTGTAACTTGAACATGAATTTTAATTTTCGTACTGAGACAGCTGCGGCTTCATAGGTCTGTGCGGTGAGTTGCGCTTCAAGCTCGGTTTGTAACTGCTGTTGACTGCACTTCAAAGCCTGTTCAAATTCAGCGATATCCGCTTCTGTTTGATTACTTTGCGCAATGTCTTCAAGCTGCTCTCGCCATTCCATTTGCTGCATTAAAAAGCCAGGGTCGCGTAGCGTTTGCTGCTCCGCTTTTAATTCGATCCCGGCAAGACTTAATAAGTACTCAGCACGACGCAGAGGGGATTTTAATGTTTGATAAGCATCATTGATTTCAGACGCTTTTTGCAGCGCAACTAAGCGCTCTCCTTTAGCCGCAGTTGCAAACCTATCGGGATGGAATTGCTTCTGCAATTCCCGATAAGTTACTGCGAGGGAGTGAGTATCAACAGCATAGTCTGGGGCTAAACCAAATAACTCAAAATAATTCACATGCAGCCCTTATACACTGAAACTCTCACCACAACCACACTCACCGTCTACATTAGGGTTGTTAAATTCAAAGCCTTCATTTAAGCCTTCTTTAACAAAATCCAATTGAGTGCCGTCTAAAAAAGCCAAGCTTTTAGCATCAACGATGACATTCACCCCATTTTGCTCAAAAACTTCATCATCGGGATTAAGTTCATCAACAAACTCCAATACATAGGCAAGTCCAGAACATCCAGAGGTTTTCACCCCTAGGCGAAGTCCTAATCCTTTACCTCGATTGGCCAAAAAGTCACGAACGCGTGCTTCCGCCGGTGGTGTCATCGTTACTGCCATGTTACTGCCTCGCTTTAATTACGCTTTTTTGCTTTTATAATCTTCAATTGCTGCTTTAATTGCATCTTCTGCAAGAATTGAGCAGTGGATTTTAACAGGTGGCAGCGCAAGTTCAGCTGAAATATCGGTATTTTTTATTGCTGCAGCTTCTTCAAGTGATTTACCTTTCACCCACTCTGTAATCAGTGAGCTTGAGGCAATCGCGCTACCACAGCCATACGTTTTAAATTTTGCATCTTCAATAATGCCGGTATCACTAATTTTCAACTGTAGCTTCATTACATCGCCACACGCTGGCGCGCCAACTAAACCAGTTGCAACCGTTGGGTCGTCTTTTGCAAAAGAACCAACGTTACGTGGGTTCTCGTAGTGATCAATTACTTTTTCGCTGTAAGCCATAATATATTACTCCAGTGCTTTAATGGTGTTAACGTGAAATTAATGATGAGCCCATTCAACTTTGCTCAAATCAATACCTTCTTTGAACATGTCCCAAAGTGGTGACATTTCACGTAGACGGCCTATATTTTTATTTATAATTTCAATTGCGTAGTCAATTTCTTCAGCAGTTGTGAAACGGCCTAAACTGAAGCGGATTGAGCTATGGGCTAATTCATCATCACGACCAAGGGCGCGCAGCACATAAGAAGGCTCAAGGCTTGCAGAAGTACAAGCACTGCCTGATGAAACGGCCAAATCTTTCAATGCCATTACCAGTGATTCGCCTTCAACGTAGTTAAAGCTCACATTTAGGTTACCGGCAATACGATGCTCCATAGACCCGTTAAGATACACTTCTTCCATATCTTTAACGCCGTTCCATAGCCGTTCTCGCAAAGCCAGAATACGAGCAGACTCTTCAGCCATTTCTAATTTTGCGATACGAAAAGCTTCACCCATACCCACAATCTGGTGAGTAGGCAATGTACCACTGCGCATACCACGCTCATGACCACCACCGTGCATTTGTGCTTCTAAGCGTATACGTGGTTTACGACGTACATACAAAGCACCAATGCCTTTAGGGCCATAAATTTTATGTGCAGAAAATGACATTAAATCGACTTTTAATTCTTGTAAATCAATCGGTAACTTTCCAACACTTTGCACGGCATCAACGTGGAAATAAATTTTGTTGGCACGACATAACTCACCGATTGCAGCAATATCTTGGATCACGCCAATTTCGTTATTAACATGCATGATGCTCACTAAAATCGTGTCATCTCGCAGCGCTGCTTTCACTTGTTCAACGCTAATAATACCGTCGCTATCTGGCTCTAAATAAGTCACTTCAAAACCGTCACGTTCTAACTGACGACAAGGGTCTAACACCGCTTTATGCTCAGTTTTGGAGGTGATGATATGCTTGCCTTTTTTGCCGTAGAATTCAGCAATACCTTTAATAGCAAGGTTGTTTGCTTCGGTTGCGCCAGAGGTAAACACTATTTCACGAGGATCAGCATTCACAAGATCGGCAATATCATTACGGGCGATATCTACCGCTTCTTCAGCCTGCCAACCAAAACGGTGAGAGCGCGAGGCAGGATTACCAAAATTGCCATCTAAGGTTAGGTATTGCATCATCTTTTCAGCGACCCGAGGATCTACTGGGGTTGTCGCAGAATAATCAAGATAAATTGGCAACTTCATTTTGTTCTCCATATAAGCACGTCTGTCATTTAGTGCTGCACATTGCTATAAGCGAAAATTCACTTCCAACTGTTCTAATTTGTTAACCAGCTTACTTTCAGTGCTGGCTGATTTCATTTTATTGTCTTGCGCAACGGCAATCTGTCTTACTTCTGCATTATTGACAAGTTCAGCCAAACTAATGCCGTTAAGAAAATCACTGATCCGATTACTGAGCTGATTCCAAAGGGAATGGGTAAGACACTGAACACCATCTTGGCAAGTTCCTGTGCCCATGCATTTTCTGGCATCAACTGACTCATTTACGGCATCGATAATCATACCGATAGAAATTTTGTCACCCTCTTTGCCGAGCAAATAACCGCCACCAGGGCCTCTCACACTCGAAACAAGGCCTTCTTTTCTTAACTTAGAAAACAACTGCTCTAAGTAAGACAAAGAGATACCTTGTCGCTCAGAAATTTCAGCTAATGGCACTGGGCCTTTTCCTGTGTGTAGCGCTACATCTAGCATTGCGGTTACGGCATAGCGGCCTTTAGAAGTCAGTCTCATTGCGCATCTCTGTTGTAAACTTAAGATGCATTATCAAATAACCGACTAAATTAGTCAAGTATAAAACCGACTAAAATACTCAGGTATTCTTTGGTTCACCTTTTACCCGTTTTTCTGGTCTTCTGATGCCCTGGACTGCTTTATCAATCGAGGTCAACATACCGCGTAAAATATTCAACTCTTGTACTTCTGGGCGAGCACGATTAAAGAAACGTCGTAACTTGTTCATCACTTGACCGGGATGCGATGGCACAATAAATTCAACCTTGGCTAAGGTGCTTTCTAAGTGCTGATAAAACCGTTCAAGATCCGCGCTAAGGGGATACTCTTGCTCTTGCTTTGGCCAGCTTTCTTGGGCTAAAAATGTCATACGCACTTCATAACATAAGGTTTGCACTGCCATCGCTAAATTTAGGGATGAATAGCCAGGATTAGCGGGGATATTTACGTGAAAATGACAACGTTGCAGTTCATCATTGGTTAAGCCCGTGCGCTCACGGCCAAACACCATCGCTACTTTTTTGTCCTTGCCTTCTTGTACCACTTTTTCAGCCATCTCACGTGGCCCAAACATCGGCCAATTTAACGTGCGAGACCGAGCGCTCGCGCCAACCACAAGTTGACAGTCAGCGATCGCCTCTTCTAAATTACCATAGGTCGTAATATTTTTGACCACATCTGATGCACCAGCAGAAAGTGCGATAGCATGGCTATCTACTTCACAATCCGGCGTCACTAATACTAAGTCGTGGATCCCCATGGTTTTCATTGCACGCGCCGCACTGCCAATATTACCAGGGTGAGATGTGCCTATCAGCACGATCCGTACATTTTCCAACATGAGACCACTCTACTACTATTTAAAAATGCGGATTCTACCACAGCAAAGCGCGTAAAAAACGCCTTTTATTACTTTACTATCCACGATGGTATTGATAAGATCCGCCGCCGTAATTTTATACAACGTTCTTTAACATCTAGTGGTGAATCCGATATGCATCCTATGCTAAATATCGCGGTACGTGCAGCACGTAACGCAGGTAATGTAATTGCTAAAGCTTATGAACAACTTGAAAAAGTTGAAGTAGAACAAAAAGGTTCAAACGATTTTGTAACCAATGTTGATAAAGAGGCTGAGTTAGCAATTATCAATACCATTCGCAAATCGTATCCTGACCACTGCATTGTGGCAGAAGAAAGCGGCGAGCTAGCTGGTAGCGAAACTGACTACCAATGGGTTATCGATCCACTAGATGGCACTTCTAATTTTGTTCGTGGTATCCCACACTTTGCCGTCTCTATTGCCCTTCGTGTAAAAGGTAAAACTGAGCAAGGTGTTGTTTTCGACCCTATCAATAACGAGTTATTCGCAGCCACTCGAGGCTCAGGCGCACAATTAAATGGTTATCGTATCCGTACGACTAACGCAAAAGACCTTAAGGGCACTTTGCTCGCAACAGGCTTCCCATTTAAGCAAAAGCATCATAGTGAGTCGTACATGGCTATTTTTGCCGATTTATTCACTGAAGTCGCGGATATGCGTCGTGCTGGCTCTGCAGCGCTAGATCTCGCTTATGTGGCCGCTGGCCGTTATGATGGTTTCTGGGAGCTTGGCCTTAAGCCTTGGGATTTCGCAGCAGGTGAACTGATTGCTAAAGAGGCTGGCGCGATTGTGACTGACTTTGCTGGTAACCATGAATATCTTAAATCAGGTAACCTAGTAGCAGGTAGCCCTAAGGTAGTAAAACAAATGCTGGGTAAAATTCGCCCACATTTGACAGAATCAATCAGCCGTTAATTATTTATATTGCTGATGATAACAAAAAGGCGCAATCGCGCCTTTTTTTATGCCTGTCGCTATTACACTTACTCAGCTATCTCATGGCCCGCTTCTTTCCAACCACGAAAACCACCATCCATACTAATCACCTTGGTATAGCCCATTTTCTGCAAGTTTTCGACCGACAAAGCAGAACGATAGCCGCCGCCGCAATAAACAACTATCTCTGTTGCTAAATCAGGACAACGTTGCTCAATATCGCGCTCTAATATCCCGCGTCCTAAATAAATTGCGCAGGGAATATGCCCTTTGGCCCATTCACTTTCTTCTCGATTATCAATCAGCACAAATTCCTTACCGGCATCTAGCCAAGCCTTAACGGTCGGGATGTCCGTTTCTTGAATTTGCGCGCGAGCTTGATCCACTAACGTTAAAAATCGTGTGCTGTGCTGCATAAAAGTCCTTATTAAAATGTTCCAAACAACGGTAATGTGTTGCGTATGGGTGGCTAACTTAAGTTAGCAGTTAAGCAAAATAACGATAATGAGCATCGTATGTCTATCCAAATATTACCCCGAATAGTCATAATAAAAAAACCCGCCGCAGCGGGTTTTGTCAGAAACTGATACTTATTGACCTAAACCACTGGCTCTTGATCAGCACCTTCTTTTTCAATTTCAACGGGGATCATATGCTCACGGGAAATGCCCAAAGCAATGGCTAGAGCACTAGCAACGTAAACCGATGAATAAGTACCGACAAAGATACCCACTAGTAATGCCGTAGCAAAACCATGGATCATCGCGCCACCTTTTAAGAACAAGGCAATCAATACGAATAATGTAGTGCCCGATGTAATTAAGGTACGACTAAGGGTTTGTGTCAGCGAAATATCCACAATCTCTTTTGGCCCACCCTTACGCACACGGCGAAAGTTCTCACGAATACGGTCAAATACAACAATAGTATCGTTGAGTGAGTAACCCACTACCGCTAACACCGCAGCTAACACTGTTAAATCAAACTCTAATTGAAACAGTGAAAAAACACCAAGTGTTAAAATAACGTCATGGCCTAGAGCTGCTACCGAGCCCAGTGCTAAACGCCACTCAAAGCGCATGCTCACATAAAGCAAGATACAGGCTAACGCGACAATAATCGCAAGACCACCATTTTCCGCTAGCTCAGCTCCGACATTTGGGCCAACAAACTCAATACGACGCATTTCTACGCCTTGATCTATGTTGGTCTTCAGTGCAGCCAGAATTTGCTGACCGATTACTTCACCTTTTACACCTTCAAGTGGAGCAACCCTCGCCATCACCTCTTTGGTACTACCAAAATGCTGCACAATGGCGCCTGGGAAGCCATTATCAGTTAGCACATCACGTACTTGATCTAAATCCGCGGGCTGTTCAAAACCCACTTCAATCAACGTACCGCCAGTAAAGTCCAAGCCCCAGTTAAATCCTTTAACTGAGATAATGCCGATTGCAAGCACGACTAAAAACAACGACAGAAATGACGCTGGTTTAGCATATCGCATGAAGCGGATCGTATCGCCTGGTTTTAATATTTGAAACATAATTGATACTTCCTGTTAAATCGATAGCTTCTTCAGACGTTTACCGCCCCAAAGCAGGTTAACGATAGCGCGAGTACCGACAATAGAGGTAAACATTGAAGTCGCAATACCGATCATCAAGGTAACAGCAAAGCCTTTAACGGGACCGGTACCAACCGCAAATAAGATAAATGCCGTAATCAAGGTCGTAATATTGGCATCAGCAATGGTTGAAAACGCATTACCATAACCTTCGTTAATGGCTTTCTGCACACTCTTACCATCCAGCAATTCTTCCCGTATACGTTCGAATATCAGTACGTTCGCGTCCACTGCCATACCAACAGTCAGTACAATACCTGCAATACCTGGTAAGGTTAATGTTGCGCCCGGCACCATCGACATGATCCCGACAATCATCACTATATTGATCAACAGCGCCACATTCGCCACTAAGCCAAATGCGCGGTAGTAAATCGCCATAAAAATAACCACAGCAGCCATACCGTACATCATCGCCGCCATACCGTTATCGATATTTTGCTGACCCATACTTGGACCAATAGTACGCTCTTCAACAATTTGAATCGGCGCAATCAAAGCACCCGCACGCAATAGTAATGCTAAATTATGTGCTTCAGCAGGGTTATCAATGCCAGTAATACGAAAGCTTCGACCTAGTTGCGCCTGAATAGTTGCCACGTTGATAATTTCTTCGTGTTTAACCAGCTTACGCTTGCCGTTTTCGTCTTCTTTACCCGTCGGTAGCCATTCAATAAATAAGGTTGCCATCGGCTTATTAATATTATTTTTGGTCACACGGGACATTTTTGAGCCGCCTTGTGAGTCCAAATCAATATTTACTTGAGGACGACTGTATTCATCCATGCTTGAGCGAGCACCTACAATATGATCACCGGTCAGCATAATTTGCTTTTGTAATACATAAGGTTGACCATCACGGTTCTTATAAACCTGCGATGTTGATGGTAAACGACCCGCAACGGCATCACGAACATCGGTTTTATCATCAACTAAACGAAACTCGAGCATCGCGGTTGCGCCAAGAATTTCTTTCGCTTGTGCCGTGTCTTGCACCCCTGGTAACTCAACAACGATACGATCAGAGCCTTGACGCTGTACTTGCGGCTCAGCAACGCCCAGTTGGTTGACACGGTTACGTATGATGGTAATGTTTTGCTCAAGGGCGTAATTCTTGGTTTCTTTAAGCTTATCTTCACTCATTGAAACTTTTAATAAGTAAACGCCTTCACTTTCATCATCTTCAAACACAAAACCTGGGTATTTAGGCTTTAGGAAAGTCTCCGCCTCACCACGTGTTGCTTCATCGGCAAAACGCAAGATCACCCCATTATTTTGTGCATCTTCACGCACACCGCGATAGCGGATTTTCTCTTCACGTAACTCAGAGCGAAAATCACTGACCATTTGTTCTTTAGCTTTAGCAATAGCGGCATCCATGTCCACTTCCATTAAGAAGTGAACACCACCACGTAAATCTAAACCTAATTTAAGCGGGCCAGCGCCAAGCGCTTCAAGCCAAGCTGGTGTAGCCGGTGCTAAATTTAATGCAGTGGTGAATTGAGCACCTAATAGCTCAGAGATAAGCTCTTTTGCTTTTAACTGGTCATCACGATTGACTAAGCGAACTAAAAATTTGCCTTCTTCAAGAGCAGCGCTTTTTACCGCGATATTAGCTTGAGAGAGTGCATCGTTAATTTGGCCCACGGTGCTCAGTTCAACTTCTGCGCCACGTTTGCCCGATACTTGTACGGCAGGATCCTCACCGTAAAGGTTGGGAGTTGCATAAAGTAAACCTATGGTGATCACACAGATCACCATAATGTACTTCCACAACGGATATTTGTTTAACACTATAAACGTCCTTGTAGACTTATAGAGATTTCAGCGTACCTTTAGGCAAGATAGCACTAACAAAGTCTCTTTTAATAACAACTTGATTGTTCTCGTTTAACTCAATTGTGATGTAATCATTTTCATCTGATACTTTCACAATACGACCAACCAAACCACCTTGCGTCAACACTTCATCTCCTTTTGACAGTGACGACATCAAGTTTTTATGCTCTTTTACACGTTTGTTTTGCGGGCGAAAGATCATGAAGTAGAAAATGGCAGCAAATACCACCAACATAAAAATCATCGACATGCCACCACCCTCGGCACCGGCGGCTGGAGCTGCATAGGCATTTGAAATCAAAAAGCTCATTTTTATTCCTCGTTCTTATTTAAAAATTATTTTTCTTCTAAAGGGGGGACCGGCTTACCAATCTTCCCGTAAAATTCAATCACAAACTCGTCTAATTTACCTTGCTCAATGGCGTTGCGCAAACCTTCCATTAAACGTTGGTAATAACGCAGGTTATGAATAGTATTTAACCGTGCACCAAGGATCTCATTACACTTATCTAAATGATATAAATATGCACGAGAATAGTTTTTACAAGTGTAACAGTCACATTCTTTATCTAATGTGTTGATATCTTCGCGATGCTTAGCGTTGCGGATTTTTACCACACCCTCACTGGTAAACAAATGTCCGTTACGCGCATTTCTCGTTGGCATCACGCAATCAAACATATCAACGCCGCGGCGAACCCCTTCTACCAAGTCTTCAGGTTTGCCTACACCCATTAAGTAACGTGGTTTGTCAGCAGGAATCTTCGGCGCTATGTGCTCAAGAATGCGGTGCATGTCTTCTTTTGGTTCACCTACCGCAAGACCACCAATCGCATAGCCATCAAAGCCAATGTTAGTTAGGCCATCTAGAGAAACGTCACGTAAATGCTCATACACGCCACCTTGAATAATGCCAAATAACGCATTGGGGTTTTGTTTCGCGTCAAATTGCTCGCGGCTACGTTTAGCCCAGCGCAATGACAGCTGCATCGACTTTTCCGCTTCTGCTTCCGTGGCCGGATACGGCGTGCATTCATCAAATATCATCACGATGTCTGAGCCGAGATCGTATTGAATATCCATTGAGCCTTCAGGGCTTAGGAAGATTTTTTCACCATTAACTGGATTGCGAAAATGCACCCCCTCTTCAGTGATTTTACGAATGTCGCCTAAGCTAAATACTTGGAAACCGCCTGAATCCGTCAATATAGGCCCCTGCCAATTCATAAAATCGTGCAGATCGCCATGTTTACGCATTACCGCTTGGCCTGGACGTAACCATAAATGAAAGGTGTTACCTAATAAAATTTGTGCGCCTGTTGCCGCCACTTCTTCTGGGGTCATCCCTTTTACAGTGCCATAAGTACCAACAGGCATAAATGCGGGGGTTTCTACCGTGCCTCGTTCAAAAACCAGACGACCTCGACGAGCGCGGCCGTCAGTGTTTAATAGTTCGTATTTCATTATTACCTCTTCAAATCAGAAAAACAGTCCGATTGAAATTTGGTTAGTTAAGAGAGAGTGAGCTCTCGATTATTTTAGGGTTTTACGGGTTAAAAACATGGCATCACCATAGCTAAAGAAGCGATACTTCTGTTCAATCGCCGTGGCGTAAGCAGGCATGATGTTATCAAACCCAGCAAATGCAGACACCAACATGATCAAAGTAGACTCAGGTAGATGAAAATTAGTGATCATGGCGTCCACTAATTGAAATTCATAACCTGGGTAAATAAAAATTTGCGTGTCGTCGAAAAATGGCGCAAGAGGTTTCCCTTGAGCAAGAGTGGCTTGTGCAGCACTTTCAAGAGAGCGAACCGATGTGGTGCCCACAGCAATCACACGGCCACCACGTGCTTTAGTGGCGATGATTTTTTCCATCACTTCGGCTGGCACTTCCGCATATTCCGAATGCATTTTGTGCTCAAGCACATTGTCAACCTTCACTGGCTGAAACGTACCTGCGCCAACATGTAAGGTAACAAAAGCTTGATCAACACCTTTGTCTTTCAAGGTTTGCAGTAACTTATCATCAAAGTGCAAGCCTGCAGTGGGCGCGGCGACAGCGCCTGGTTTTTTGTTATAAACCGTTTGGTAACGCTCTTTATCGGAGTCTTCGTCAGGACGGTCGATATAGGGTGGTAGCGGCATATGGCCGATACTTTCCAATACTTCCAGTACATTACGCTCGTCATTAATTTCAATCTCAAACAGCGCATCATGACGTTGCAGCATCGTTGCATTGACGGTGCCTTCAAGCAGTAGTTTGTTTCCGGGCTTTGGCGACTTTGAACAGCGAACATGGGCAAGAAAGCGTTTGTCGTCAAGCACACGTTCAACCAATACTTCCAATTTTCCACCAGACTCTTTTTGGCCAAACATCCGCGCGGGGATCACGCGGGTATCGTTAAACACTAATAGATCGCCAGCAGACAGTAAATCCACAATATCGGTGAAGTTTTTATGCGCTACGACACCTGTATTCCCGTCTAAAGCTAACAATCTGCTAGAACTGCGCTCTGGATTAGGATATCGCGCTATTAACTCAGGAGGGAGTTCAAAAGAAAAATCGGCTACTTTCATTACTGCATACCATCACAAAAGAAGGCCGCTAGTCTAGGCTGCAGCCCGCTTAATATCAAGTATTCTCAGCTCAGTTAAGCCGAGTTGATAGCACAGTTCGACGATAAAGAGTCAGTAAAGCAAGCCCACTAAGCCATAAAAAGCCTATTGTGCCCCCGCCGCCCGACAGCCCTTGCTGTTCAGCGATCGTGTTATCCGCATTAACTGCAATGCTAAAAGCTAATCGCGCCAGCGAACCGTCTGAAGCGTATGCGGAAATACTAACCAAATAAATATCATCTGGGCTACCAGCTAGGGTTAGTAGTAAGTCACAACTTTGCGCCGGTGCCAACACTTGACCGAGACAAGCTTCGTTATTCAATGCCAACGCGGTCGAGCCTTCTTGCACGATTTGAGTAACAGTGAGCGCCTCATTTGTCGGGTTAAATATTGATACCTTCTGCACTAACTGTTCGTCAGTAAAAATAGGGGCATTACTGAATAACAGACCTTGACGCTGAGCATTAATCCACTCCAAATAATCTGGTACAAAAGTAAACGCCGCTGGCAGCCCGGCTAGCCCACACGCGTCGGCTGCGCCAAAACTAACAATGCCAAATTGTTGTCGTCCTGTATCAGTTTCTGCTAATACAGGACCTCCTGAATCACCAAAGCAAGTATCTTGTAATACCTCACCGCCCGCACAGAATACAGAATCCGAAACATAGCCATAAGGACAAGGTTGATAGGGTAAAAAAACCGATTTGAGCTGATTCGGATAATGATTTCCTGCTTGGTTATCGGCTCCCCAACCTTGCGCTTCAAACAAGGTATTGCCAATACTAAACTGGGACAAATTACCTGTTCCAAGGGCAGTAATAAAGCTATTGATAGGCTCAGCCACATAAAGTAAGGCAATATCATCATTCAAGCGGCTGGCATTAAAGTTCGGGTGAATCAGTACCCGATCAATGTTAGCGCGTCGACTGTAATCACCTGAGTCACTTAACTTAACACCGCTGTAAAATATTTCGAGGGGATAGTCTTCAATGCCATCACGATTAGCATCCTGAGATTCTGCGTTGACGCAGTGTGCCGCTGTTAATAACCAATGAGGAGAAATTAAGGTAGCGCCGCAAAAGTGATACAAAACACCGTCTCGCCATACCTGCAAACTGACGATCCCAGTGTTAGGCTGTGTGACGGTTTGGCCACCGACGATTCTTGGTGCTATTGCGCCAGCACCAACCAAACAAAAGCTAATAGTTAACGCTGCCGTTATTCGGATCAACACGCCATGTCTTAAACATTTAAGCATTAGCCTATCTCCTTTGCCTGCTTATGTTTAAGCTTAGGCGTAAAGTGCAATAGCGGTATCTCACTAGCATAATTTAAAGGTCAATATTCAATTGCCCATAGCACCAAGCAATCCATAGACTGAAAGGAGTAATGATTTAAAAACAAATAATTATGCAAACATGATAAAGATCAACAGCAAAATATCTGCCATTGACTAGATTTAAAGTAATGTAATAGGAGGGTTCACTATGATTACTGTAGCCGATATCATGAGCACGAGCTTACACACCCTTAGCCCTCAAGATACCCTTGGCGACGCGGCCAAGTTTATGGCTGATAAGCGCATACGACATATCCCCATAGTCAACGAAGCAGAGCAACTGGTGGGTTTAATTTCGGAACGAGATCTACTCGCAGCGAAGCAATCAAGCGTGATTAAGGACACAGGCGACAATGCGCCTTGGACTAAGATAACCATTGCTCAAATTATGACGAGAAATTTAACCACAGTTGATCCAAAAGCCAGTGTTAAAAGCGCTGCCATTTATATCCAGCAGCACAGATTTGGTTGTCTACCGGTAGTCAGGAAGGAAAAACTTTTAGGTATCATCACCGATACCGATTTTGTTGCAGTGGCCATAAACTTATTAGAAATCGAAGAACTGCACGCCCCTAATGAAGTTTAACTTGTAATATAGTTTCATCATAAAGCATGAGTTTTGGCTAACTTAGCTCATCCGACCTTATTAATTGCATAAAATGGCCAGCTAATAAGTGATTAAATTACATTTTTGGCTTGCATTGTGAGATTCATCACATTAACATGCGCCCATATCATTTATCGATGTATTGCTTAGCAAGCCAATACAGGCACTCATGAAGTGAATTGCAGTGCAGGTAAGATGAGTTTTCCATTAAGTGGCATAGGATGTGAGCGCTTAATGCTAATGAGTAGACGATACTTGTTAAACTATTCCTTGTTTTTTTAACCCTGCTTAACCAAGCAGGGTTTTTTTTACCTTAAAAATAATCACTTAAACCGTTTCATCTAGTTTCTAACGACTCCGCTATTACAAATGCACTACCACCCAGTTATTTAAACGCTGAAAAACAGCTCTGCTCAAGCCAATCTTGTTGGCGTTTTGAAACCTCAACCTTAAGGATCTTGTCATATTCACTCGCCTGCTGTTCCATCAATGCTTCAAGTAAAGCGATGCGCTTGGCGATCCAGCGACAGCTAGGGGATAAATCTTGATGCAATGAAAACACATCATCTAACTCGCCAACGGGCTGATAGACCTGTTGTGACTGTCTCGTTGAATTTGCAGTAACGGGCTGTGTTTCTAAGCTGATCTCAAATTCCATAAAACGTTTATTTAACCGTACCTCTGGCGCAGGTGGCTTATCGGTATAGTGGATCACGCCCTTTTCATCAATCCATGAAAACAATGTTTGAGCAGAGCCTATTTCGCTCGATAACAAGGCTAACAAACAAGCACAACACCAAAAACGATGCAATAGAACCCTCATAATCACCTATCTTACTTAGCCTAACAACTGGATGCCATTACCTATACTAGTATAAATATAGGCACAAAAATATTTACAGTATAGTTAATATCAGACTAAACAGTCAGTTATAAAGCGCTAGGGTGAGAGATGAAAAAACCATCAAAGAAAAAATATGAACGAACGCTGCTCAAGCTACAAACTGAGTTAGTGATGCTGCAAAAATGGGTAGTCGAACATCAGCTTAAGGTAGTAGTGCTATTTGAAGGCCGTGATGCTGCAGGTAAAGGAGGAGTAATCAAGCGCATTACAGAAAAGCTTAACCCTAGGGTATGCCGCATTGCCGCCCTGCCCGCGCCAAATGACCGAGAAAAAAGTCAGTGGTATTTTCAACGCTATGTGGCACATCTGCCAGCAGGTGGAGAGATCGTACTATTTGACCGTAGCTGGTATAACCGAGCCGGCGTAGAAAGAGTCATGGGGTTTTGCGACGAGGAACAATATCGCGATTTTCTGCACTCTTGCCCTAAATTTGAACGCATGTTGACACAATCTGGCATTATTTTAATTAAGTACTGGTTTTCAGTTTCCGATGAGGAGCAAGAAAGGCGTTTTCTGGATCGTATTAATGACCCCTTAAAACGTTGGAAATTTAGCCCCATGGATCTTGAATCGCGTAGCCGCTGGGCTGCTTATTCAGAAGCTAAAGATGAAATGTTTGCATATACCGACACCACTTCTAATCCATGGTGGGTAGTCAATTCAGATAACAAAAAAAGCGCGCGACTCAATTGCATTAGCCACTTGCTTAGTCAAATTGATTATCAAGCTTTACCCGCCAAAGAAATTGTTTTACCGCCATTAAACAAAAAGGCGCAAGAGAAATATCTCCGCGCGCCTCTAGACAGTCAGAATTTTGTGCCTGAATTATTTTAAATTCGGACTAACCCTTATTTTACTTCAAAATAAGGGTTTAACAGGGATTCCTGATGATTATAAAGCAATGCACTGCCATCAAGTTGACACACCGTTGCCCCTGCTTGCTCTGCCACACAATGCCCTGCACCTGTATCCCAATTCATGGTAGGCCCTAAACGAGGATAAATGTGAGCGACACCTTCTGCTACCATGCAAAACTTTAACGAGCTGCCTACAGGTACCATCTCGTAGCGTTCAAAGCGAGTTAAATATTCCGCTAAGTCTGGGCTGGGATGCGAGCGGCTACCGACAATTTTAACCGTTTCACCCACTGCAGGTGCAACAACTTTCAGGCGACGTGTCGCGCCATTTTCCGTTAAGAACGAACCATTTTCATCAGCAAAGTACAGCTTATCTAATACTGGCGCATATACCACACCTAGCACTGGCTTATTGTTATGGATCAGCGCAATATTGACCGTGAACTCACCATTTTTTTTGATGAACTCTTTGGTGCCATCAAGGGGATCAACTAACCAAAAAGTCTGCCACGTTTGGCGCTCTTGCCAGCTAATATCGGCCGCCTCTTCAGATAATATTGGGATATCAGGTGTCGTCGCCTGAAGCCCTTTAACAATTACATTATGTGCGGCCAAGTCGGCTTCTGTTAATGGTGACTCATCAGACTTAGTTTGCACTTCAAAATCACGCTGATAAATCTCAAGGATCGCCTCACCTGCTAAACGTGCAATATTGCAAATATCAGCAATGGGTTTATCGATTAATGTAGCCATGTTGCTCCAAATATTGAATGATTTGATCGACTGCTTCAGACAATGGACGCTCGCCATTCTCTACTTGAATTTCTGGACTCTGCGGCGCTTCATACACAGAATCGATACCGGTAAAATTCGTAATCTCTCCGGCACGAGCCTTCTTATACAATCCCTTCGGATCACGCTGCTCACAAATATCCAGTGGCACATCGACATAAACTTCAGCAAACTCGCCTTCAGGTAATAATTCTCGCACCATTTGACGCTCAGCGCGGTGCGGTGAAATAAATGCAGTCAACACAATCAGGCCCGCATCCACCATCAGTTTAGCCACTTCACCCACGCGGCGGATATTTTCTTTGCGATCATCATCAGAAAAACCCAAGTCGCCACATAGGCCATGGCGCACATTGTCACCATCAAGTAAGTAAGTATGCACGCCCAATTGATGTAAACGTTGTTCAACTGCGCCAGCCACCGTCGACTTACCAGCACCACTTAGGCCAGTAAACCACAATACACAAGCCTTCTGATTCTTTTGCTGGCTTCGTGTATTTTTATCAATGGCATGTTCATGCCACACTACGTTTTCATCAGCCATGGGCGTCCTTGTTAATAAATAAAAGTGTTAAAAGGGGAATAACCAAATGATCATCGACAAAACCGTGATTGAATACCCTAGTGAAATAGGGATCCCAATTCTTAGGTAATCTTTTAAACGGTAGTTACCTGCGCTATAGACCATTAAGTTGGTTTGATAGCCATAAGGAGAAATAAAGCTACAGCTAGCGGCAAAAATAACCACCATAATAAATGCGGTGGGGTCAACCCCATAACCAACGGGAATGCTGTATGCGATAGGGAAAGCCAAGGCTGCTGCGGCATTGTTAGTAATCACTTCAGTTAACAACCAAGTGAAAACATACACCGCAATCAAGGCGCCAATAAGCCCCCAGTTGGCAAAATAGGTATGCATGAAGTTCCCCATCATGTCTGCCAAACCACTGCTGGTCATTAACTGGGCTAAGGTTAATGCTGAGCCTACAACAACCCATATTTCAAATGGAAAGCGACGTTTAACTTCGTTCCAAGTGATCGTGCCTGTCAATAAACAGGCTATCAATAATACTAATAATCCCTTGAGCAAAGGAACGGCATCGAACACAGCCAAAGCAATCACAGCTGCAAAGCCAAACATCACACCGCCACTGCGCAGCTTATCTAAACGAGTACTGGCATCCACACCACTGACGACAACAAATTCACGGTTCAATCGTTTCGTCTTATAAAAGTCGCGTCCAGGCGCTAATACTAAGGTATCGCCTTCGCGTAAAATAATATTACCAAGGCCGCCTTGTAGTGGTGTGTGACCACGGCGAATGGCCACCACTACGGCGTCAAATTCTTCACGGAAGTGGCACTCTTTAATGCTTTTACCTTTTATATCGGCGCTGTGACTAACAATCACCTCTACTAAATTTTGGCCTTTGAGCTGATTTTCTGCAAACAGGTCTAAACCAGGAATATCTTGCAATATTCCAACACTATGTACCGCACCGCAAAATAATAAAATGTCACTTTCTTGCAGGGCTTCATCAGGCGAAACTGGGCAAATACGCTGCCCCTTACGAATGATTTCCGCTAAATAAAGTTGCTGTAAATTTCTTAAATTGTTTTCGGTTATGGTTTTACCAATTAAGGGCGAACCAGGATTCACCTTCGCTTCAAGAAAATAATCAGCTTCTTCTACTACTTCTGCTTTGGTATCAGGCAGTGATGGGCTTAATAGCATGATCATTACTAGCCCTACAGTAAAGGCCACTAAGCCAACGATAGTAAAGTCAAAAAAACCGATGCTTGGTAAGCCAGCGTCAACCACAAAACTATTTACAATCAAGTTTGTCGATGTACCGATAAGGGTTAATGTGCCACCAAAAATAGCAAAATAAGAAAGGGGAATGAGCAAGCGGGAAGGAGCATGATTACCGTTGCGTTTGATGGCACCGATTAAGGATGCCACCACCGCAGTATTATTGGTAAACGACGACAAAAATGCCGTCGATATACCGAGCTTGAATAGCACCTGTAGCAAACTTCCAGAGGAAATTTGCTGGCTGATCCAAGAAATTAAGCGTGTCTTTTCAATGGCTGCTGAAATAATCATCAGCAATACCAACACCAACAAGGAGCTGTTAGAGAAGTTAGCCATCATGCTCGATAACTCGAGCATGCCGGCCAAATAACACAAAACAATGGCTGCGCCAAACAACAGAGCAGGCTTTAACCTAGACGTTATCAGTAACGTTATTAGTACAGCTAAAACACCTAATATCCCTATCTGGTTTAGCGCCATTATCCATTACTCCGCTAACTTACTGATATCTAACGCTTGCCAATGTGGGAAGTGTTTACGCACCAATGAGTTAAACTCAAGCTCAAATTCACTGAACTCGTGATTTTGCTCTTTCGCTGTCGCTGATTTAGTGATCATACCGGCACCAACGGTAACATTGGTTAAACGGTCAATGACAATAAAACCACCGGTGTCCCTTACGTCTTGATACAAATCAAATGCCACTTGCTCTTCAAGGTGAACAGTACAAGAAGCTATCTCGTTTAGCTCAAGTTGGCTCGCATCCGACTTCTCTAAGGTATTAACATCAACTTTGTAAGCAATACTTTCGATGTAACCAGGGGTTTTCTTACTGGCCAGTTTAAAGTCATATTGACGACCGGGAACCATGGCATCATCCGCCATCCAAACCAAGTTCGCTTCAAACGCATTACTTAATTCAGCTTCAGCGCCAGTTTTAACAATCACATCACCACGACTAATATCGATTTCGTCATTTAAAGTGATAGTGACTGCTTGACCGGCAAATGCCGAATCTAGCTCACCATCAAACGTTACAATCGACTTAACTGTTGATTTTTTACCTGAAGGCAGAGCGGTAACCGCATCACCTTTAGCTATCGTGCCACTTGAAACCGTACCCGCAAAGCCACGGAAGTTAAGGTTTGGACGATTCACATACTGCACCGGGAAACGGAAGTCTTGTGCAACCAACTCACCTTGTACTTGTACATCTTCTAAAATGCTCAATAATGGCGCATCTTGGTACCAAGGCATCGCTGGGCTTTGACTTACTACATTGTCACCTTTAAGCGCAGACAGCGGTACAAATTTAATGTCACGCTCACCTAAACCTTCTGCAAACGCTAAATAGCTCGCTTTAATTTCTTCATAACGCGCCTCTGAGAAATCAACTAAGTCCATCTTGTTGATCGCTACCACAAAGTGCTTAATACCAAGTAAAGAAGCAATAAAGCTGTGACGTTTAGTCTGTGTTAACACGCCGTAACGTGCATCCACTAAGATAACGGCCAGTTCACAGGTTGATGCACCCGTTGCCATGTTACGCGTGTACTGCTCATGTCCTGGGGTGTCAGCAATAATGAACTTACGCTTAGCCGTTGAAAAGTAACGGTAGGCAACATCAATGGTGATACCTTGTTCACGCTCAGCCGCGAGACCATCAACCAGTAGCGCTAAGTCTAGCTCTTCACCTGTGGTGCCCATTTTTTGGCTATCAGTGTGTAGCGATGCTAACTGATCTTCATAAATTTGCGCACTGTCGTGTAGCAGACGGCCAATTAAGGTGCTTTTACCGTCATCCACGCTGCCACAAGTTAGTAAACGTAATAAACTTTTGTTTTGTTGTTGGTTTAAATATTCTTCAATACCAACACTGCCAATTTCTTCTGCAATTACCGTATTCATATTCTGATCCCTTAGAAATAACCTTCGCGCTTTTTCAGCTCCATCGATGCCGATTGGTCACTGTCGATAAGTCGACCTTGACGCTCACTGGTTTTCGCCAGTAGCATTTCTTCGATGATTTCAGTTAACGAGCCCGCTTCTGACTCAATGGCGCCCGTTAGTGGGTAACAGCCAAGGGTACGAAAGCGTACTTTCTTCATTTCAGGCACTTCACCAGGCTCTAATGGCATGCGCTCATCGTCAACCATAATTAAAGTACCGTCACGTTCAACCACTGGGCGCTCTTCAGCCAAGTAAAGTGGTACGATTTCGATGTTTTCTAAGTAGATGTATTGCCAGATGTCCAGCTCGGTCCAATTCGACAATGGGAAAACACGAATACTTTCACCTTTGTTTACTTGGCCATTATAAGTACGCCACAATTCAGGACGTTGGTTTTTTGGATCCCAACGATGGTTCTTATCACGGAATGAGTACACTCGCTCCTTGGCGCGTGATTTTTCTTCATCACGGCGAGCGCCACCAAATGCGGCATCAAACTTATAGTGATTTAAAGCTTGCTTTAAGCCTTGGGTTTTCATGATATCGGTATGCTTAGAGCTACCGTGCACGAAAGGGTTTATGTTCATTGCTAACCCTTCAGGGTTTTTATGAACTAACAGGTCAAAGCCGTACTTCTCTGCGGTGCGATCGCGAAACTCAATCATTTCTTTGAATTTCCACGTAGTATCCACGTGCAACAGCGGGAACGGGATCTTACCTGGATAAAAGGCTTTACGGGCAAGATGCAGCATCACTGATGAATCTTTACCGATCGAGTACATCATCACAGGGTTGTCAAACTCGGCAGCCACTTCACGAATAATGTGGATACTCTCAGCTTCCAACTGCTTAAGGTGTGTTAACCTTTGTTGGTCCATTTTCTACTCCGTTAGGCAAGATTAACTAAAGATTGGGCATATGGTGTTGGTGCTTGTTCACCAAACCAAGTCAGCTTGTCAGCCAAACTCACCACTTCACCAACGATGATCAAAGCAGGCGGTTTCACCCCTTGAGCCATGTCAGCCAACTGTGCAAGTTGCCCCGTAATTACATGCTGATCCGTACGTGTGCCTTTAGACACAATCGCGACAGGTGTTTCACCACTACGTCCGTTCAACATTAAGTTTTGTTTAATTTTTTCCGATTGCATCAAGCCCATATAAAATACAGTGGTTTGATGCGGTCGCGCTAAAGAAGACCAATCAATCGGCTGGCCTTGTTCTTTACAATGCCCTGTCACAAAAACCACTGACTGAGCATGATCTCGATGCGTTAGGGGGATGCCAGCATAACTGGCACAGCCCGATGCTGCGGTAACCCCAGGTACGACTTGAAAGTCAATGCCGTGTTCAACCAGTACTTCTAACTCTTCACCACCTCGACCAAAGATAAACGGGTCCCCCCCTTTTAAGCGAACGACTTTATTACCTTGCTGCGCGTATTTCACTAGTAATTCATTAGTGGTTTCTTGGATCACACTATGTCGGCCAGCTTCTTTACCAACATTCACTAACTTTGCATCGCGTCGCACTAATGATAGCGTTTCCTCAGATACAAGCTGATCATATAAAACAACATCAGCTTGTTGCATCAATTGTAAGGCTTTCAATGTGATTAAAGATGGATCACCAGGCCCAGCACCGACCAATGCCACTTCCCCTTTCGGGTTAAAATCTGATAACTGCGCTGTCATCACCTCACGAGCTTGATCTTGTTTACCTTTATCTAACAAGCTGGCCACTTCACCCGCATTGAATATTTGTTCCCAATAACGTCGGCGACTTTCTACTGTGGGCAACAATTTTTGCACTTTATGACGAAACTCGCCGGCCAAACGTGCTAGTGGGCCTAAATAGTTTGGCAATACCGCTTCTAATTTAGCGCGAACAAGTCTGGCTAATACAGGCGTATTTCCACCACTTGAAACCGCCACGATAATCGGCGAACGATCCACAATTGAGGGCATAATGAACGAGCCTAACTCAGGTGCATCCACCACATTAGCAAAGATCCCCAACTGTTCGGCATCTTGTGCCACTTGTTGGTTCACTGCGCGATTATCTGTCGCAGCAATCACTAGCCAAACGCCCTGCAATGATGCTGCAGTATAAGCTTGTGCTACTAAGGATAGGTTGCCATTCTCTAAGCCTAATAGCTCATCGCAAAATACTGGAGAATGTACCGTGACTTTTGCCCCCACCTTTAATAAAAAGCGCACTTTTCTAACAGCCACTTCACCGCCACCTATAACAAGGCATTGGCGTTGGTCAAGCTTAGTGAAAATAGGCAAATAATCCATATAGACGTCCTTACTGCTTTAATTCGTGCAACTATAAATTGAGATCTATATCCCGTAAAATAATATAAAGGTCTTCTTTATTCCATAAAGGAATAAAAATACTTCTTTTTATAATCAGGTGCCGTTTTATGATAGAGGATATTACCTGTGCAAGACTTGTTATACCATGTAAATCAATGGCATTGGCTCGCTTTTTCGCTGTTTATGCTACTCATGGAACTGTGTCGTTTGAAAGGCTGGTCGTTTGTCGTCGGCGGCTCGGCTTTCATTGTTGGCTTGCTCATGCACTTTGAGCCCATTACTTGGCCATTTCAGTGGGCGTTGATGTTGATCGCGCTGCTAATTTTAGCTTTTATCCGAGCCATTGCACTGCAAATAAAATCACAATAATCGGGTCGTCATTTACTGCGCAATAAAAAAGCGCCCTAAGGCGCTTTTTAGTCAATTAGTTGATTAAATACCGCTACCATCAACTTCAATGTCTGCTTCATGTAGACCACATTCACGTTTTAAGCCAAAGAAACGAGTATCTTCTTCACTCATCCCCACTTCTAGTGGACGTGATGTTTGTACATCGCCAACCGACACATAACCTTGATCCCATAGTGGATGATATGGCAAATCAAAGTCTTTTAGGTAGTAATGAACGTCTTTGTTGGTCCAGTCAATAATTGGTAAAAACTTGAAGCAGCCGTTTTGTACACTCAGCACAGGTAGCCCTTCTCGACTTGACGATTGCGAACGGCGTAAACCAGAGAACCAAGTTTTTACTTTAAGTTCGCTAATCGCACGCTTCATTGGCTCTACTTTATTGATCTGGTTATAACGCGTTAAGCCTTCAACACCTTGCTCCCAAAGTTTACCGTAACGCGCTTCTTGCCAAGCGGCACTTTGCGCTGCGCGATACACTTTAAGGTTGAGGCCCAAACGCTCAGTTAGCTCATCAATAAATTGGTACGTTTCAGGAAACAAGTAGCCAGTGTCCGTTAAGATCACTGGCACATCCGCACGTTGTGAACTGACCATGTGCAATGACACTGCCGCTTGAATACCAAAACTAGAAGATAAGGCAAACTCACCCTCTAAGTTTTCAAACGCCCATTGAATGCGTTCAACAGCAGTCATCGTCTCAAGCTCAGCATTCACCTCGGCCAACGCTAAAACACGCTCTGCAGCATTAAGCTTAAGTAACTCTGCTAAATTCAAATTAGGCATAAAAATCCCGTGAAGCTACTACTACTTCTTCAACAATGCCGGAGCGAACAGTAAAATCACCAAATCCTTCATTTGGATTGCGTTCAGTTGCCCAGCGACCTATCAAACTATCAAGCTCATCTAGAATTTGTGTTTCATCCGCATTTTCCAAGTAGGTTTTTGGAATACGTGTCCCTTCGCGATTACCGCCCAATAAAATATTGTAGCGACCAGGGCCTTTTCCTACTAAACCAAATTCTGCCAGCGCGGCGCGGCCACAACCATTTGGACAACCGGTAATACGAAGCACTAAATGCTCATCTGCAACCCCGTATTTATCAAGCATGCCTTCAACTTGAGTCACTAGCCACGGTAGATAACGCTCTGCTTCTGCCATTGCTAAAGGACACGTTGGAAACGATACACACGCCATTGAGTTTTCGCGCTGTTTGCTTAAATCTTCGGTTTTCAAACCATGCTCAACGGCTAACTGCTCTATTTGCGCTTTATCTTTTTCAGCGACACCGGCAATAATTAAATTTTGGTTAGCGGTTAAACGGAAGTCACCTTTGTGTACTTTTGCTATTTCACGCATACCGGTTTTTAACGGCTTGCCAGGGAAGTCCAGTATACGGCCGTTTTCGATAAACAGAGTCAGATGCCATTTGTTATCGATACCTTTGATCCAACCAATGCGATCGCCGCGGTATTCAAACTTGTAGTCTTCACTTGGCGCAAACTTGATGCCACTGCGGCCTTCAACTTCAGCTTTAAACGCTTCTACGCCCACACGCTCGATGGTGTATTTGGTTTTTGACAAATGACGATCGCAACGGTTACCCCAGTCACGCTGTACTGTCACAATCGCCTCAGCAATCGCAATCACATCATTTTTGGCAATAAAACCAAAGTCATCAGCTTTACGCGGGTGCGTTCGCTTATCGCCGTGAGTATGGCCAAGACCCGCGCCCACTAACACGTTGTAACCCACTAACTCGCCATCACGTACGATAGCAACGAAGCTAATATCGTTTGCATGTACGTCGATGTCGTTTTGCGGCGGCATAACAAAAGCAATTTTAAACTTACGTGGTAAGTAAACATTCGAGTAAAGTGGCTCACTTTCAGCTTCGTTACTCGCTACTTTTTCACCGTTTAACCAAAGGTCAGCAAATCCCTTGGTATTTGGTAAAAAGTGCTCACTGGTTTGTTTTGCCAGCTCGTACATCTCGGCATGGAATTCAGATTCCACTGGGTTAGACGTACATAAGGTATTACGGTTTACGTCACCAGCAGTAAAGATAGAGTCAATACCAACTTCGTCTAGGCCTTGGAAAATCGGCCGTAAGTTACGCTTTAAAATGCCGTGGTATTGAAAGGTTTGACGCGTTGTTAAACGAATACTGCCTACCATGGTGCGCTCTTGCGCGTACTTATCAATTTGTAGCCATTGCTCTGGCGTACAAATACCACCCGGCATACGGGCGCGTAATAAGAAACTATGACGTGGGTCTAATTTCTGCTTTTTACGCTCGCCACGTAAGTCACGGTCATCTTGCTGGTATAGACCATGGAACTTGATTAGCTGAATATCGTCTGGACTAAAACCACCATACACTTGGTCATCTAGTGCTTCGGCAATGGTGCCGCGTAAAAAATCACTTTCGGTTTTAATGCGTTCGTTGTCTGATAACGCGCGTCCATCAAGGCTATTGTCTGGACTGGGTTTTGGCTGATAGCTCATTAGTAAACATCCCTCTGATAACGCTTGGCACGACGTAACTCACTTACGTATTCTTCAGCTTCTTCGAAGCTCTTCTTACCTTGCTCTTGTACTATTTTAACTAATGCATCGTTGACATCTTTAGCCATGCGATTGGCATCACCACAAATATAGAAATGGGCGCCGTCTTCAAGCCATTGGTAAACTTGCGCAGCGTTTTCTAATAAACGGTGCTGAACATAAACCTTTTCTTCTTGGTCACGAGAGAAAGCCACATCCATCTTAGTCAACAGGCCTGAATCTAGGTAGCCACGCCATTCCACTTGGTATAGGAAATCTTCTGTGAAGGTTTGATCGCCAAAGAACATCCAGTTTTTACCACCCGCGCTTTGAGCATCACGCTCTTGCATAAAGGCTCTAAATGGTGCCACGCCTGTACCAGGCCCCACCATGATCACTGGGGTTTCAGGGTTAGCTGGTAAACGGAAGTTATCATTGTGCTCGACAAACACTTTCACTTCGCCGCCTTCTTCTAGACGTTTCAAAAAGCCTGTTGCACCGCCGCTGCGAGGCTCGCCCTGCTCGTTCTCAAACTCAACCATGCCAACAGTTAAGTGAACTTCTTCATCCACTTCCGCTTGGCTGGAAGCAATTGAATATAAACGCGGCGTAATACGGCGTAACATTGCGATAAGTTGCTCCGCTGTTAGGGAAGCATTTTTCTTCACCGCTAAAATATCAAGGATTTGGTGGCTATTAGCGTATTCACGCGCTTGTGCTTTATCGGCTGCGATTTTCGCTAGCTTTTTACTGCCTGAAATTTCGGCGTATTTCTCCACAAATCCAGGGTATGACTGGGTTAACTCATAATGGCTAATCAAGGCTTGGCGTAGTGATACCTTCTCGCCATCAACCTCAACTTGTTCATCACCGCTAAGGCCGACTTGTTTAACCACTTGGTCAACTAATTCGCTGTCATTTTCAAACCAAACACCCAACGCATCACCGGCACGATATTGAATGCCTGAATCTTCAAGAGAAATCTCAAAGTGGCGAACATCTTTTTGCGAGTTACGCCCCGTGATTTTTTGATTGGTTGCTAAGGTTGCTGTATACGGGTTTTTCTTATCGTATTGGCTCGCGGTAAGCGGCGCTGGCGCAGAGAATACCTGTGCAGCCGGAGCTGTTTGAGCGCTAGTCACTAACGTTTCAGAGACTAACTTAAGTGCTTTATCACCCCACTCTTTAGCTGGCGCTTCGTAATCAACGTCGCAGTCAAGACGCTCAAGGAAACTCTGCGCACCAGTTGCTGCTAAACGTTCATCGAAGTCTTTACCGGTTTGACAGAAAAACTCGTAACTAGAATCACCAAGCGCAAGTACTGCGTAATTAAGTTCAGGCAACTTCGGTGCTTTTTTAGAACCTAGTAGTTCATGAAGCTCTATCGCATCATCAGGCGCTTCACCTTCACCATTGGTACTGACCACGATGATGAGGTGGGTTTCCGTTTTTAAATCTTTTGCCTTGTAGTTGGCCATTGATTTAACTTGAACTGGTAGCCCTTGCGCCTTGGCCGCTGCGGCCAGCTCTTCGGCAACGCCTTTAGAATTGCCTGTTTGTGAGCCAAATAGCACAGTCAACTGGCCAGCAGGTGCGGCGCTAACGGCTGCAGCACTCACGGCACCCGTTGCAACAACAGCACCACCTTGACTAATACCCGAAAGATATCCACTCACCCAAGCGAGTTGATTTGGATTTAACTCAGCGATTGCCTGTTGCAGCTGATTAAGCTGTAAGTCAGACAAAGGGCTGGTTAATGAAGAGAGTTCCTTTAACAGCATGCCTAAGATTTCCACTATCCCAAAATGAATTGCAGACAGTTTACTGGGTGGAAAGAATAACAACAAAGAATAAATAGGGATTTTTTATAAGAAAAAGGAATAAGGAGAGAGCAGCTAATAATTGAATTTAAGGGGAGAAAGCCCCCCTTGACAAGCAGCTAACAAAAAACGCGTTTAGAAGTTAACTTCAACACCAACAAAGATACCGTCGTACTCAGTGTTCAGTTTAACGTCATCTTTTAGTTTAACTTCTTGGTAACGATAGCCACCACGTAAGTTAACTTTAGTTAAACCTTCAGGGTTAAACGCATAACTCACGCCAATCAAAGCATCCACCACTTCATCATCGGTTACAGAGCCCGCAGTCACATCAGTGAACACACTTAGGCCAGTATTTGGTATGTGAAACTTTGCGGCACCGTAAGCTTGGGGGATCGTACTGTTAAAATGATTGTTAGATAAAGTATGCAAATCGCCGCTGATGTATTTTACATTTAAACCAAGATCAGCCTCGAATAAGCCATTATCAAATAACTGGTAATATAAAATGGTATCAAAACTACTCATGTCTAGCGTTACATCACTGGTACTTGAAGAGCCTTTACTGTCTAAATTCGTGTAGGCGAATTTCACATTAGGTAATAAAATAATACCGTGTTCAATGGCCACATAACCACTTCCACGCCAATCATTTTTCAAACTAAGAGAATCGCTATCAAGCTTACCATCGGTAACGGGTTTAGCGATATCCACTCCCGCAAAAATGCCCCAATCATCTGCTGATGCGGAATGACTGATCGCTAAAGTAAATAGAGTTGCTGCAAGATATTTTTTCATTTTAAGACACCTTTATAGTTAGGCGAGTATTGTAGCCGCTAAAAAAACAATGGCAATCAAGGTATTCCTTGATTGCCATTGAATTTGAGAATGATTAAGCCAAGGTTCAGCTTACTAACAATTTGTTTCGTCTAACTAGCCCTTATTAAGTAGCTCAGATAAATCGATCACCGCAGCATTAGCGCGTGAAATATAATTCGCCATCACTAAAGAGTGATTCGCCATTAGACCAAAGCCACTGCCATTTAATATCATTGGACTCCATACGGTTTCTTGCGTTTCTTCCAACTCTCTAATGATTTGGCGTACGCTCACACTGGCATTTTTCTTCTCAAGTACACCTTTAAAATCAACCTCAATGGCTTTCATAAAGTGCAATAGCGCCCAACTTGCTCCGCGAGCCTCATAAAATACATCATCTGTTAAGAACCAAGACGTCTTAATCAACTCTTCTTCTGGGGTATAAGTTGACTGCTGTGCGGCAGAATCACCAGCTAGGCCATCATTAATCGCATGGCGACCAACACTTGAACTCAGTTTCTGCGATAAGCTACCCAAGCGACTTTGCACCTCTTTTAACCAAGCGGCCAAATTATCTGCCCGAGCATAAAATTGTGCATCAGATTGATTAGGATCCGCTAAACGAGTCCGATAGCTATAAATTGCTTTAATCGCTTCACGGTACTCGGCTTCTGCACTGGGTAAATGCCAACTTTTACTATCAATATTAAACTTTGGCTGAGCGACTTTTAGATCTTTATCTTCCATCGATTGACTTTGTGAGCGACTAAAGTCCTTGCGCATAATCAATGATAAATCACGCACTTGCTCTAACACCCCAAGCTCCCACGCAGGCATGTTATCCATTAAGAGACTCGGCGGTATAACATCATTACTCAAATAGCCACCGGGTTTATCAAGCAAGGTTTCTGCAACGGTGATCAGTGTTGTTGTGGTGGTGTAACCCACGACAAGCTTTTTACCCTCCTTAGCAGCCTCATCTTTTGACTTAACCACCAATTCCGATATATCCATCACATCGGGCTCAAGTCCCCAGTACACAGATGTACCATAACCCAAAAAAAAGAGAACGAGAAAAATACCCAGCACACGTTTTGCGGTAAAATTTTCCATAGATAGGCCTTAATGGTTATGTTTCATTTTAGGTTTATCACCCTTAACTGATTTCACTGGCGCAACAAAAGAGACTTGCTCACCCGACGAAAAACCTAAGGTAAAGCTAACCTCTTGTCCTTCGGTCAAAGGCTGTTTTAAGCCCATTAACATAATATGGTACCCACCTGGCTGCAGTGATACAGTTTCCATCGCGTTGATTTTTATACCATCTACTTGACGCATCTTCATCATGCCATCAGCCATAATATGGTTGTGTAACTCAACCTTTTCTGCAATGTCACTCTTAGCCGAAACCAGTGTAGCGAGCTCGTTTGAGTGATTCATTAATTGTAAAAAAGCCGCACTGTTTTGCACGTTCGGCGGTGTCGCTCGCACATATGCCCCATCGACCATGATCTCAGCTTGCGATGCACCGCTTAATAAGGCTAGCCCTAAACCAGCCAATACAAAAAACTTTTTCAAATTTAAATCCTTAATGTAACCACTTAGATAGCATCAATTTAATCTAAAGCCAGTTGAACTGCAACGTACTAGCTTTGATTACAACGTTTATCACTCACTAACCAATAGATAATAGCCGCAGCCAAAATCCATGGCGCCCATTGGATTAATATGCCAATTGCGCCAAAAACCAGCAATAACACCGCGGCAATACAAACCACCACAATACAACCCACTAAGGTAAAACCTGTCAACGCCATCGCTCCTAACATGAGCAACACAAATATTAATTCAAACATAACATCACCTTTAAATAATCCAAAAATGCTAGTTTGAGTTAATCAAGGTTTATGCCAGTTTTACAACACACTAACCTCATGTATTTAAAGAATAAAAACCATAAACTCAATCCACAACATTAAACAGTGATAGATTTCACCACAATAGTTCGTCATTTTAGCCACAAAAAAACCAGAACAAGTCTGGTTTTAAACGAAGTGCAAATTGAATAACCTGGTCGCTAAGGACGCAACGAACGCTCCCCGCGTGCGATGCCACACACACCAGAGCGAACGACTTCAATAATTTCAGTTGCTTCACCCAATGCAGCAATAAATGCGTCTAGCTTGTCTGTGGTACCACTTAGCTGAACCGTATACTGGCTCTGCGTGACATCCACTATCTGACCACGGAAAATATCTGCATTGCGTTTCACTTCATCACGCTTAGTGCCGCTGGCTTTCACTTTCACCAACATTAATTCACGCTCAACATGTGGACCATCTGTTAATTCCGATACTTTGAGTACATCCACTAGCTTGTGTAACTGTTTTAAAATTTGCTCAATTTTTCGCTCATCAGCATGGGTTGTAATCGTCATTCGCGATAGAGTGGGATCATCCGTTACCGCTACCGTTAACGATTCAATATTATAGCCACGTTGCGAAAACAGGCCAACGACTCGAGATAATGCGCCGGCTTCGTTTTCAATTAAGATAGAAAGGATACTGCGCATTAGGTTCTCTCCGTTTTACTTAAAAACATATCTTGCATGCTGCCAAATTTCACTTGCATCGGATACACGTGCTCTTCCGGATCCACCGCTATATCCAAAAATACCAAGCGGTCTTTCATGGCAAAGGCTTTCTCAAGTGCTGGCTCTAAATCTTCTGGTTTGTCTACCCGAATACCAACATGATGGTAAGCCTCTGCCAGCTTGACAAAATCTGGCACTGAATCCATATAGGAGTGAGACTGGCGACCTTCGTAAAACATTTTTTGCCATTGCTTAACCATGCCTAAGGAACGGTTGTTTAGTGACACAATTTTCACCGGAATATTGTATTGCATACAAGTGGATAGCTCTTGGATATTCATTTGAATTGAGCCATCACCAGTAATGCACACCACTTCTTCATCAGGTAAAGCGACCTTGCATCCCATTGCAGCCGGAAAGCCAAAGCCCATGGTGCCTAGACCACCAGAATTAATCCACTGGCGAGGCTTCTTAAATGGGTAATAAAGTGCGCCAAACATTTGATGTTGACCAACGTCAGAAGTGACAATCGCATCTCCTTTAGTTACTTTATAGAGAGCTTCAATGACTTGCTGTGGCTTGATCACTGTATCTGATTTCTCATAAACCAAGCACTCTCGTTCACGCCAAGTATTAATTAGTTGCCACCAAGCCGACAAATCTTCTTGCTCTTTTAATGCATCCATTTCAGCAATCATGGTTTGCATTTGGCCCAGCACCACTTCAATTGAACCAACAATAGGAATATCGGCATTAATGATTTTTGAAATCGAGGTCGGGTCTATGTCGATGTGCATGATAGTCGCATTAGGACAGAATTTATCTACTGCATTAGTGACACGATCATCAAAGCGTGCGCCTACTGCAAAGATTAAGTCCGCATTATGCATCGACATATTGGCTTCATAAGTACCATGCATTCCCAACATACCAATAGATTGATTGTGCGTACCAGGGAAGGCACCAAGTCCCATCAGCGTTGTGGCTACAGGTAGATTACATTGCTCTGCTAAATGAATAACATCGGCCGAAGCATTGGCATTAATCGCACCGCCACCGACATACAGTACAGGGCGTTTCGCCGCCATTAAGGCTTTAACCGCACGCTTAATTTGCCCTTTATGACCACTTAGCGTTGGGTTGTACGAACGCATATGCACCGCTTCAGGGTATTGATAAGGAAACTTTAACTTCGGGTTTTGCACATCTTTTGGTAAATCTACCACCACCGGGCCGGGGCGACCGCTGGCAGCTAAATAAAATGCTTTTTTTATCGCAATCGGAATATCTTCGGCTTTTTTACATAAAAAACTGTGTTTAACCACAGGGCGCGAAACACCAATCATGTCTGTTTCTTGAAACGCATCATCACCAATAAAATTGGTCGGAACCTGACCCGATAGCACCACCATAGGAATCGAATCCATATAAGCTGTCGCGATACCTGTAATACAGTTAGTAGCACCTGGACCAGATGTAACTAATACACACCCGACTTTTCCTGTGGCGCGTGTGTAGCCATCAGCCATATGCACTGCGGCTTGCTCATGACGTACTAAAAAGTGTTCAATGTCACTGCATTGGAATAATGCATCATAAATATCCAATACTGATCCACCAGGGTAGCCAAAGATGTGCTTCACACCTTCGTCTTGCAGTGATCTGATCACCATTTCGGCGCCCGATAACATTTCCATAAGCTCTCCCAGCTGAGTTCCGGTTGTTTTTTATTAATAACAGCTTCCCTGCAAACACAAGGGCGCAATAAGATTGAGTGTCAGTTTAATAATTTTTTACTTTACACGTCTACGCTTTTTACCAAATTCCCTTTAAAAACCAAGATTAAGTTATCAACACAAATTCCAATCAAGATGCGTGTTAGGTGAAAGTAGCTTAGATATGACAAGGGCTACAAGAAAGTAGCCCTAGGAAAGTATAGATAATCAGCAAAACAAGCCAGATTAACTTTTCATTCTTGCGTTTTACTGATCTGGAACTTCAGGCTCTGACAGCCATATTGAATGATTTGGGTCTAATTCTTCAGAAATAGAAATGCTCACCCCCATATCTTGCAACTCTTGCAATGTAAGGTTATCAGCTAAGCTCATCGTCTCGCCATTTTCATTACTAAATTGCATCTGCTACCCCCTATTTACTAGTGCCTGCGTATATAATGATGGCACAGCGTGCTGATATTTCCATCGTACTCAGTAAAAGGCTTATAACCATTTAATCTGATGCATATACCCAATCAACCTGGAGAGGCTTGATTTCAGCAAGATTTTACACGCGTTTAGGCAAGGCATTGATTGCAGGTAATGGCTTCCCCTTATCAAAATCAATAACACAGCATAAACGCGTGTAAAACTTGCCCTTTGGAATCACCACCGTGTTTCCACTACGTTGTTACGCTAATTTGAAAGGTGCCTAGTATTGAAAACACCGTGGTGCTCTGAAACATGCATCTTCAAGTTGATTGGGTATACACTATTAAACTGCATTTACGCTGCGTTGATACTTCGTCTGTTTTAATCACGCAGTGCGATATCCCATGCCAAAGACGCTGATTTATTCAAGCTTTGCTCAGGCAATTGATCTAATACGTTTTCCGGGAACACGGTCGCCTGCCAAAGCCGATCGACAAGGTGTTGAAAGTTATCTTGTCTATCATTTTTGAGCCACAACGCCAATGCTTTAGCAACATCAGGAAACCTTACCTTGCCGGCGCTTTCTGTTGGTAACCAAGCAGCGATCTCAGACTGCTCTAATCCATTCATTTTTGTCGCTATCCCCATCATTTCTAGGGTTGCCACATTACTCTGTTGTTCAAACTGACCAGTTAATGGCTTGAGTAACATTTTCTTGCCCATCTGCATGGCCTCTGAAGGCAACTCAAAGCCACCGTTGGCAATCACCCCTGAGCAGTTTTCAAGGTCGGCTTGAAATCCCACTCGACATAACTTACGTAGTCGAACGTTTTCAACATCCATGTCTTTGGCATCTGGGTGATAACAATAAAATTCATGGGTAGAAAAGCGACGTAACAGATCAACCACCTTACTTAGCGACTCAAAAGGCAAATAGACCAAAATTTTATTTTCTATCTGCACATCCGTTGTCAATATTTCAACAATAGGCGGCAAAATAGGGAAACCAAAGTGATACCAATGAACACCAATTGGTAACTGCGTCGGCGCGTAGTATTTCATTAGTAACGCATTACCAAAATGATAACCTTGTTTCGGAACCTGGTAGCGAAAAGCATTCTGATGAGACAAGCCGATGGAAGGCACATTATGCTTTTTTGCCGCCCAAGCAGAGACTGGCTCAAAGTCATTAAGTACTAAATCATAATCCTTGATATTTAATTCTTTAATATCACGCCACAACTGCCTTGGTTGACTATTAAACAAGGTTCTAACGGGATTAACTTCTCCATTTGAAGAGTTAAACGTTAGTCCCGATTTAGTCCTATACTCGCCAAACGGCAACATATCAAAATAAGCATCAGATTGACGGCCAGTAAATAGGTAATCAACTTCTAACCCAACATCAGCTAAAGCCCGTGACATTTTTCTGGCGCGGGTAATATGCCCATTGCCTGTCCCTTGAACGCCGTAAAGAATGCGCATTAATAAATTGCCCTTGCTAAAGCATCAGTTGAGAAAATAAAAGTCACGCCTAAGCATTCCTTCATGGAAGAGTTTGTGATCACTAAAAAGCTCCCGTCAAAACGAACGATAAATACGCAAATATCATACCCAGCCCAGCTCCAGCGATAATATCACTGACAAAATGCACCCCTAACAATACTCGCGACAAAGCAATGCAACTTGCCCAAATAAAGACCAATGACAGCACTAGTGGATAAAACCAAGCTAACTGGCTTGCTATCATAAACGCAGCAGCACTGTGTCCAGACGGCAAACTGTATTGGTCTGAAGGACGAATAAAACACGGTAAATTAGTAGGCCGACTGCGCTTAAACGTGCGTTTTAGTAAAACATACACAGGGAGCTGCATGGCAAAGCCCAATAAACAGCTTTTAAAGAAGGAGGGACCGAATTCAGCTTCAAAACACAGCAGCAATAGACCAAGAACAACATAAAAATGGCCATCACCAGTATGGGAGATACCTTTGCTACAAAACGCCACTTGGCGGTTAAATTTATGTGCTAGGCAATAGTTTGATAACGCATAGTCAAGATCTGCAATCTGTTGTAGCTTCATCAACTTTCCCTCTTTATTGACTAAATAAAGAATAAAAGCAACTCGTGACACTTACATGACGAAATCTCGACAGAACAATGACAATGTGATGGCTTTTTGTTATGACTTTTGTTGTACCGCGCGAACAGCAAACTCAGCAACAAATTCACCAAGAGAAATATAATCTTGTGATTTCGGTTGACCACCAAAGTGATCATTAAAATATCCCGTCATCGCAAAGGGGTGAACCATTAAACTAAGCAATACAATTTGTAATTTATCTATGTCCACATTTTCGGCAACTTCTCCATTATGCTGCAAGGCATGCAGCATGCGGTTAAATCGCGGTAATATTCCCTCACCGAGAATACTTTTTAAGTAATCTTGGCCAACTTCCGACTCATTTTGCATGATCCTCATTAACAATGGGGGAAACTCAGGAAAGCGGGCCATGGTTTTGTAAAAAGCACGTATCAGGCCCGCTAAACTACTATTAGTTGGATCCGCCAATCGACGTTTTAAATCATCATCAAACGGCTTCAACGTTTCCGACAACATAGTCAAATAGAGGTTCTCTTTGTTGCCAAAGTAATAATGGATCATCGCGAGATTGGTGCCAGCATACTCTGCAATAGACCGAGTAGTGACCTTACGGTATTCCTCATTAACAAAGCAATGACGTGCACTTTGCAATAACATATCTCTGGTGTCTGATGCACCTTCTGGGCGTCCCGGCTTACGTTTTGCCACGTACTGTTCCTTTAGTGCTGCCATATAGGGTCATCTCCGAATAAGTGATGCGTCATGTATTAAAAATAGAACAAAATCATCAAAACGTGACTCTATCAAATATAAATCAACACAAACATACCGATATGCCACTATCTCAACAACTTGACTAATCCTGGAAAAAAAAGTAATCATCATTCCACCAGTACTCAAGTTATACTTACGCAATGCATATCTTGTTGATATATAGCGACGTCAGATTCAAAGCAACCCAGCTCAAGTACATTAGACACTCAAATAGCTTGGGTTGGAACAACATATAATTTTTTATAAAACAATTAAAAGTCCTATTAAAGGGTATTTCTCTTGGTCGAATCATAATGATAGTGGCCAAAGAAAGGACACGAGGAAAGATAAATGACAGATCAGGTGATCATATTCGATACAACCTTACGCGATGGTGAGCAAGCCCTTGCAGCAAGCTTAACTGTAAAAGAAAAACTGCAAATAGCATTAGCACTGCAGCGTTTGGGTGTTGATGTGATGGAACTGGGTTTTCCAATCTCCTCTCCTGGCGATTTCAAGTCTGTTCAAACTATCGCCTCGCAGCTAACCACCAGTATTCCTTGCGCGTTAGCTCGCGCCTTAAGCAAAGATATCGACGCAGCAGGCGAAGCGCTGCGCGTTGCCGAGCGCTTTCGTATTCACACCTTTATCTCAACCTCGACCATCCACGTAGAAAACAAACTACGTCGCGGCTTTGATGATGTATTAGAAATGGCCGTTAAAGCCGTCACTCATGCTAAGAAATACACGCCTGATGTCGAGTTTTCATGTGAAGATGCTGGCCGGACGCCCATAGACAATTTATGTCGCATGGTAGAAGCCGCAATTAAAGCTGGCGCCACCACAGTGAATATACCCGATACCGTAGGCTACACAGTGCCGAGTGAATTTGGTGGGATTATCCAAACGTTATTTAATCGCGTCCCCAATATCGATCAAGCCGTTATTTCTGTGCACTGTCACGATGATTTAGGCCTATCTGTGGCTAACTCTATTGCCGCTGTACAACATGGCGCAAGACAAATTGAATGTACTATCAACGGTATCGGCGAACGAGCCGGCAACTGTTCATTGGAAGAAATCGCGATGATCTTAAATACGCGTAAAGATCATTTAGGGTTACATACCAACATCAAGCCAATTGAAATTCACCGTACCAGCCAATTGGTTAGCCAATTGTGTAATATGCCAATTCAACCGAACAAAGCGATAGTTGGCGGCAATGCATTTTCACATTCATCAGGTATTCACCAAGATGGTGTACTTAAATCAAAAAATACCTATGAAATAATCACCCCAGAAAGCATCGGCCTGACCCAAAATAACCTTAATCTCACATCTCGCTCTGGCCGCCACGTGATCAAGCACCGTATGGAGCAGCTTGGTTATGGCGAAGCTGACTATAACCTTGATGAGCTTTATGCTGATTTCTTAAAGTTGGCCGACAAAAAAGGCCAAGTTTTTGATTACGACCTTGAAGCGCTGATGTTCTTTAATAACATTCACGAAGAGCCTGAGCACTACAGCTTAGACTACTTAAGTGTTCAATCTGGATCTGGTGTACTGGCAACAGCAACGGTTAAACTCAAAACGGGTGAGCATGGTCATACTGTCGAAGCCGCCACCGGAAATGGTCCAATCGACGCGGTTTATCAATGCTTAAACCGTATTGCTGGCTATGAAGTAACGATTGATGATTATAAAATTTCATCAAAAGGCGAAGGCAAAGATGCACTAGGTAAGGTGGATATCGTCGCCCGCTATCAAGGCCGAAAATTTCATGGTATTGGCCTAGCAACGGATATCGTCGAATCATCAGCCCTAGCCATGGTGCATGTTTTCAACCATATTTATAGGGCGCAAGCCGTTGAAGAAAAGAAGCAAGCTCGCTTAGAGATTAACGATCAAGTCTAATATTTACTTTTCAATTCAACACTTAAATTTACTCAATGAGGGCGCAAAGCGCCCTTTTTTATTAGCGGCATAATAAATTTAAGGAGCGAAAATGACTAAAAGGAAGTTAACAAGGCTATTATTGAATCAGCTGACTGCCTCTGCTTGTTTACTGTGCTTTTTTGGTTTTCCAGCTTTAGCCGCACAACTGAGCTTTAACCAACAAAACCAAAAGTTACACTATGTTTGGAGCGATGCCGAGCAAACTCGACATCAAATTACAGTAGACATAAGCCAAACGCAGTTTACGTTAACTACATTTCAACGATATTCGCCAAAATTGATGCAACAAGCATTGCAGCAACAAGCCATGCAATGGTTTCAACAACAGAAAAAAACTGATGTATTGCTCAAACGTGAACGCATTGGCCTCAACTACGAATTACAAATCACCGGCCCAGACCCCAAACAAGTACGAGAAATAACTAACGCACTACGACAACAACAAAATCAGGCTTACCAAGATTACCTGACGCAACATCATTTTCAGATATTTAAGAATTTTTCCAACCAGTGGGCCGTAAAACCCAATCACACCGCAATAGCATTACTCAGCCAAGCTGATGTCGCCCCCTTCGTCAACGCATTTAAGCCTCTTGTAGCCGATAAAACCGAAGCTGAGGGCATCGAGCTATTGCTCAGCTTTATTCAATCGATCCCTTACTCAGCTTTAGGCGCAGACAAAACTCAAAGAGGCACAGGTTTTTCACCTCCCGCACAGTTACTTATCAATAACCAAGGAGATTGTGATAGTAAGGTAACCCTAATGGCAAGTGCGATGATGCAACTCTACCCGAACAGAGAAACCATTATGGTGATCGTACCCGGTCATGCCTTAATCGGCATCGATTTACCGCAACAAGGAAACCAAAAAATACTGACAGTACAAGGAAGAGATTATGTGCTAGCCGAGCCGACGGGCCCAGCTAACCTGTTGTTAGGAAAGGTAGATAAAGGGAGTGCTGTAGCGATTGCACAACAACAAATGCGAGTTGAAAAATTCATAAAACCAGCATCTGCTCAGTAAACTCGTATCAAGCTACTTAATCACCGTCAACTCAACGGCAAGCACGTATTTATTACCCTGAGCACTCACTCGGATAATTTTAGCCTCTCCACTTAAAGGTGGCGCAGTAGCTGTGCCATTACCTAAATGAACTTCTATCATATCGCCAACTTGAAACTCACTTTCGGACACTTCAATAGACATCCCTGTAGCACTCAAGTCTAAACAAATACCTTGTCGAGTCTGGCCCTTAAACACTATCTGTAAAGGTGACTCTATCGCCATACGTCGAAAACCACGGCGATCATTAATGGGAGTAATCACATTAGCTCCTTACACTGCTCACAATTAATACGTTATTAACTAAAAATGATGCACAGCCCAGCTTGGGTCAAGGTTTATTTAAACCTAGGCGATAACTTTGAGAGAAGGGTAAAAGAAAAGTCCAACGAAAGGGGCTCAGTCAACCTATCACTGAGCCCGCACTAGAATAAACGGTAAGCTGTAAGTTATAAATTTTCTTCGGCAAAAGAAGCCAAGCGACTCCTTACCACCCCATTTAAATACACATTCGCACTGCCTTCAAAGTGCTTAAATCGCTCAACGATATAGGTTAAACCAGACGTCACAGGGGTTAAATAATTACTGTCAATTTGCGCCAAGTTGCCAGAGCAAACCAATTTAGTACCTTCACCACAACGGGTAATAATGGTTTTAAGTTGTGACGCAGTTAAGTTCTGACACTCATCCAGTAATACAAATGAGTTTTGGATGCTGCGGCCACGCATAAAATTCACCGACTTAAACTGAATATTTGCTTTTTCCATAATGTATTCTAGTGAGCCATTGGGACACTCGTCATTTTTATGCAGCACTTCTAAGGTGTCCGTAACGGCAGCTAACCAAGGCATCATTTTTTCTTCTTCAGTGCCCGGCAAGAAACCAATATTTTCTGCTATGTCTGGCGTATTGCGGGTCACAATCACCTTATCGTAGATCCCCTTTTCAATCACCAACTCAAGAGCCGCGGCCATCGCGAGTAAGGTTTTACCACATCCAGCTGGGCCGGTCAGAATAACCAAATCGACACTAGGATCAAGCAGCGCATTTAACGCCATACTTTGGTAGACATTCTTTGGGTGTATTCCCCAAGCATGGCGCGCCAACATGCGATCTCGGCCAATATCTAATAGCTTTACCTTGCCATTTTCATGTCCCACCACTTTTGCGGCAAATAATTTTGTTTCATCAATCAAATATTCATTGATGTACGTGTTTTCTATTAAATGCTCATCTAATTCATGCCAGGTATCACGGCCATCAGTGGTGGTTTCACAATCCTCAACACTATCCCAAAAACTCCCCGGTAATTGCCTAAAGCCTTTCGACAATAAATTAATATCATCAATCAGCTGATCGGTCCGGTAATCTTCAACTTGTTTAAGCCCTGCACCTTTCGCTTTAAGGCGCATATTAATGTCTTTGGTAACTAAAATAACTTGCGCTGGCGCCTTGCTGCGCTGTAAAAATAACGCCACATTAATAATACGGTTATCAGGCTCATCTTCAGTAAATAACTCTTTTGCTTGCGTCATATTATGATCAGCAAAAATACTAATATGCCCCACCGCTGAATCTTCTAGTTTAGATAGGGGTACCCCTTCCACGATATCTTCGGGTGTTGCGTCTTTAAAAATGTCTTCAAGTGAACGGATTGCGACGCGGGCATCACGGCTAACGTCTTTCTGCCTGTCTTTGATACGGTCTAACTCTTCAAGGACCGTCATGGGAATAACTACGTTGTGCTCTTGGAAGGAATAAATTGCTAAGGGTTCATGTAACAACACGTTAGTGTCTAAAATAAAATACTTACTCAGGTCACGGTTAGCCATAGGCATTCTCCTTAAACTCCGAATTTAGACCGTTATACTTAACACGATCCAATGGAGCCCTAATGTCAGCTTAGTTGATGAATCCTTACTCTAGCGAGAAATTGATGGCAATTTTATGACAAGCTAGGAAGATTTGTAATTTGTGCCAACTAAGACGCTTATTTCATATCAGTGCTGGCCGCATGTTTCTATTTGCCTAATATTGGGTAGAATAGCCATAGACTTATGAGGATTTAGTGTATGCGCATTCGTATTATTCCAGTGACCCCATTCCAACAGAACTGCACCTTGCTAATTTGTGACAAGACCAAAAAGGCCGCCGTCGTCGATCCCGGTGGTGACGTAGCAAAAATTCTAGCTGCCATTACCGAAGAGCAAGTAGCAGTCGAAAAAATATTCATTACTCATGCTCATTTAGACCATGCCGGCGGCACCCAAGAGCTAGCCCAGACACTTAAAGTACCCATTGAAGGCCCCCATCAAGATGATATTTTTTGGCTGGAAGGTTTTCCAATGCAAAGCCAAATGTTTGGCTTTCCACCCGTTGAACAATTCACCCCAGATCGCTGGCTCAAGCAAGACGACAAGGTCAATTTTGGCGAGGTTGAGCTAGAAGTGTTACATTGCCCTGGCCACACTCCGGGTCATGTCGTGTTTATTGACCACCAAAGTAACCAAGCCCTAGTAGGAGATGTATTATTTCGCGGCTCCATCGGCCGAACAGACTTTCCGATGGGTAACCACGACCAACTGATCACCGCGATCAAAACCAAGCTCTGGCCTTTGCCTGATGATATGGAATTTGTCAGTGGTCATGGGCCTAAATCAACCTTTGGCAAAGAGAAGAAAACCAATCCGTTTATTTTCTAATCCGATGACTAAATGCCGCCGCCAATGCCGCGGCATTTACTGATAATCGCTACACTTCAAGTAGCTGCTGCAACTGCTGTTCCGTCAAACTTCCTTGCCAATCAAACTCGGCTTCTTTTTGTAAGGCCGCTTGCACATCTGCACGCGCATCCATGGTCGCTAAATATCGCATAATATTCGGAAACAGGGTGATGTCTTGCTTTTGCTTGTCGTGTAATCGCACCCAAGGGTAAATAGCCATATCAGCAATAGAATAATCTCCCGCTACATAATCTTGCTCACTCAGCTGCCTATCCAACACACCATATAAACGCGTGGTTTCGTCTGTATAGCGCTTAATACCATAAGGCACTCGGTCTGGCGCATAATAATTAAAGTGGTGATTTTGCCCCGCCATTGGCCCTAACCCACCTATTTGCCAATTAAGCCATTGCAATACCTCATAACGCTCAGGGCCCGCTTCAGGAAGAAAAGCTAAATGCTTTTCCGCTAAATAAGTCAATATAGCGCCCGATTCAAACACACTTTGACCATTTTCATGATCAATTAACGCTGGCATACGATTGTTCGGCGCAACTTCTAAAAACGAAGGAAGGAACTGATCATTCAATTGAATGTTAATAGGCACAATACGATAAGGCACCTCAAGAGCTTCTAGCATCAAGGTAATTTTGTGACCATTAGGAGTTGGAGCATAAAACAAAGTGTACATAAACATTCCTTCCGATAATGATGAAAGTTAACAGTAACAACAGATTTAGATTACCATCTAATGACAAGTTAAAGTGATACGAAAAACACCTCAAAAGTAATAATTGCAGAGCAGAATTTGATTTACATCATCACAAACCCAAACATCTGTTGCGAGTCGGTCGCGGTTGTGGGATTTTGCGGCTATTGATATTTAGGAGCTAACGATATGAGCAATAACGTCCACGTTCACGATATTTTAAATCTAATGGAAGCTTCTCAAGCAACCTACAGTAATGAATCTTTAACGGCAGCTTTGAATCAGGTATTTGGCGAACAAGCACAATACCGCAGCTGTAAAGTGCAAGGAATGAATGTTGTGGAAGCCATTGAATTTTTAAAGAACAAAGGCAAATTTGAAGGCACAGAAACAGCATTCAAAAAAGCGGCAGGCCACTGTTGTTCACATCACTAATAAAACTTATAACCAAGCTATCTTCGTTGAGTTGCAGGGCTTTGAGCAAAGCGTTCAAAGCCCACTCACCACTAATACAAATAACTCACCACCGCTGATACTCCTGACACACTGCATAAGGTCAGTGACATCATTCTTATCTGCTGTTTCGAAAGTAAATGATTGGTTTTTTTAGCGACATAATGGCCAACTAAACAAGCAGGGATCAGCGGTAAAGTTAAGCTGAAATGATGCCAGCTTAAATAACCTGCGCCACCTTGCACCAGTAACGATAAAACGGAGCTAACCACAAAAAACGCGGACAAATTGGCGCGAATAACATTCGCTTCACCGTGTTGCATAAGTAGCGCCATCGGCGGTCCACCGATGCCTGCGCTGGTGCCAAATAAACCAGAGAAAAATCCCGCAATGGCTAAGCGCCTTGGCGTTGGCTCAATTTTCATTGGCAGTAAACTCACCAGCACTGCCGCTATCACCGATAGCCCAATCAACAAGGTTAACTGCGCTGCATTGACCCACATCAGTACTGCACCACCAGCTAACGAGCCCGGCACACGGCCAATCAAGGCGTGCAATAACCCTTGTAATGAAAAGTTACTGCGATATTGCCAAGCGTTAAACAAAGACAGGATCAAACCAATGATGGTGATTGGCGCGGGTACATAATCTATCGAAATAAAGATAAGAATCGGGTCGGTGGCAATCGCCAAACCAAAGCCTGTGGCAGATTGGATAAACGATCCCATTGCAATCACCACCACCGCAAGCATGATACTTGGCTCCACGGTCACTCTCCTTTTTCAAATAAAATCAGACACCACCAATTTAAACTTAGGGAGCCTAGGGGCTCAGGTCTCATCAGTGAGTAGAAACGAAAAAGCCCCAAGCGATCGTCACCGCTTGGGGCCTCCATGCACACCCGCTAAAATTAAGCGAGCGGACGCATATGAGGGAACAAGAGTACGTCTTTAATCGATGGGCTGTCAGTGAAAATCATCACTAAGCGATCGATACCAATACCTTGCCCTGCTGTTGGCGGTAGACCAAACTCGAGTGCAGTGATGTAGTCTTCATCAAAGTGCATTGCTTCATCATCACCGGCATCTTTTTCTTCTACTTGTTTACGGAAACGCTCCGCTTGATCTTGTGCATCGTTAAGCTCTGAGAAACCGTTCGCGAGTTCACGACCACCGATGAAGAACTCAAAACGGTCAGTAATAAATTCATTTTCATCGTTACGACGCGCTAATGGCGATACTTCCCACGGATATTCAGTAATAAAAGTAGGTTGGATCAGTAAGTGCTCAGCGGTTTCTTCAAAAATTTCACACAATACGCGGCCTGGGCCCCATACATCAGCACTTTCAGGGAACTTAACGCCGACTTGTTTGGCGTACGCTTTGAGTTGCTCAAAGTTACCTTGTGGGTCACGGATAACCGCTTCATCAAAGTCAGGGTTATGCTGAATAACCGCGTCAATCATCGAAATACGTGCGAATGGCTGACCAAAGTCGTAGAACACTTCTTCAATCACATTGCCTTCAGCGTCTTTTTTGGTATTACGGATCGAAGTTGTACCTAAGATGTCTTGTGACAAGGTACGCAACATATCTTCCGTTAAGTTCATCAGATCTTTGTAATCTGCGTATGCTTGGTAGAATTCGATCATAGTGAATTCTGGGTTATGGCGCACACTCAAACCTTCGTTACGAAAGTTTCGGTTGATTTCAAATACACGCTCAAAGCCACCCACCACTAAACGTTTTAGGTATAACTCAGGGGCAATACGTAAAAACATGTCGATGCTTAGGGCGTTATGATGTGTCACAAATGGACGCGCACTCGCGCCACCAGGGATCACTTGTAGCATCGGCGTTTCAACTTCCATGAAATCACGGTCGCTTAAGTAACGACGAATACCTTCAACGACTTTAGAGCGGATTTTAAAAGTATCGCGCGTTTCTTGGCTCATCATTAAATCGATGTAACGCTGACGGTACTTGGTTTCTTGATCGGCTAGGCCGTGAAATTTCTCCGGCAATGGGCGCAGTGATTTAGTCAGTAATTCATACTCACCCATGTTGACATATAAATCGCCTTTACCCGATTTATGCAGCTGACCTTTTACGCCGATAATGTCACCCACGTCTAATAAGCCATACTTTTCTTTCAGATCTGCTTGTACTTTCTTATCTGCATAAGCTTGAATTCGCCCTTTCATATCTTGTAACACAAGGAAAGGACCACGCTTAGCCATAATACGACCTGCAATGGCAACGATAATACCCGCGCCTTCTAGCTCTTCTTTGCTCTTTTCACCGTATTCAGCTTGTAAGTCTTGGGTGTAATGCTCACGGTCAAAGGTATTCGGGTGGCCATTGGCAGGGCAGTTCACACGAATTTGGTCAAGTTTGCCGCGACGTTCGGCGATCAGTTTGTTTTCGTCTTGTACTTGTTCAGTCATGATGTCATTCTCAAAAAGTGATTAAAGGCCAGATTTCAAACTAGCTTCTATAAATTTGTCTAAGTCACCGTCTAATACTGCTTGAGTATTACGGTTTTCGATACCAGTGCGTAAGTCTTTAATACGCGAGTCATCTAATACATAAGAGCGAATTTGGCTGCCCCAACCGATATCAGACTTGTTATCTTCATTGGCTTGTTTTTCTGAGTTTTGCTTTTGTAGCTCATGCTCATACAACTTAGCTTTAAGTTGCTTCATCGCCTGATCTTTGTTCTTGTGCTGAGAACGATCATTTTGACACTGCACCACAATATTGGTTGGCACGTGAGTAATACGCACCGCCGATTCTGTGGTGTTTACGTGCTGACCACCCGCACCTGAAGCACGATAAACATCAATGCGCAGGTCTGACGGGTTGATATCCACGGCAATATTGTCATCTATTTCAGGGTAAATAAATGCCGACGCAAACGAAGTATGGCGGCGACCACCTGAGTCAAACGGCGATTTACGCACTAAGCGATGCACACCGGTTTCGGTACGTAGCCAACCATAGGCGTATTCACCTTCAAAACGAATAGTGGCACTCTTGATACCTGCGACATCGCCATCTGATACTTCAATCAGCTCGGTTTTAAAACCATGAGCCTCGCCCCAACGCAAATACATACGCAATAACATACTGGCCCAATCTTGGGCTTCTGTGCCACCCGAGCCAGCTTGTAAATCCAAGTAACAATCACTGCTATCATGAGGGCCAGAGAACATACGACGAAATTCAAGCACTTCTAACTTCGCTTCTAAGTCAGCTAGCTCTGTCTGTGCTTCGTTAAAGGTATCTTCATCTTCCGCTTCAACCGCTAGCTCAACTAAGCCTGCCACATCTTCTAGGCCTGACTCCATCACATCGATAGTTTCCACCACAGCTTCAAGAGCACTGCGCTCTTTGCCCAGTGCTTGAGCACGCTCTGGCTCATTCCACACTTCAGGTGATTCTAGCTCACGGGAGACTTCTTCAAGGCGTTCTTTCTTGGCCTCGTAGTCAAAGGTACCCCCTAAGAAGCTCAGTCCGCTCAGACAGCTCCTTAATTAAATTGTTTACTGGATTTACTTCGAACATGTCGTTACTCGAATTGGATTATAAAATAGGCGCGAAATTTTACCTGAAACGCGCGCCAATAGACAGTGGCAAGAAGCAAATTAGGCTTAATCGCAAGGATCTTTTTCCTCATCAAGTCGTATATACCCTAAGTAGAAAAATGAGATAGAAAAAATGAAATACAAACCCTATCGACTCGGTCTACTCATTTAAGCGCCGCCATTTTATATTGACGACAGCGCATTAACGCTTATTGATCAAGGCACTCTATATTATGACAAAAAAAATTCTCAGCTCAGATATTACTCCCGAGTCGCTTTACCTAAACCGACGCAATATCATTAAAGCTTCAGGCTTAATTGCGGGAAGTGCAGCCGTCAGCCCAGTCGCACACGCTGGTATTTTTGGCTTATTTGCAGATGAAGTGGTGGTCCCAGAGCAAGCGGTTTACCAGCCCAAACCACTAACTATTGCCAAGAAAGTGGCGAATAATTTAACCGAAGTGCTGACACCAGAGAGCAAAGTAACCAGTCATAACAACTTCTATGAGTTTGGCACGAACAAAACCGACCCAATCGAAAATTCAAAAGCATTTAACCCTGAGCCTTGGTCCATCACGATTGATGGTGAAGTGGAGAAACCTCGCACCTTTTCAATGGATGACATATTGAAAAACCATCCAATTGAAGAGCGCATCTACCGCTTACGCTGCGTTGAAGCTTGGTCGATGGTGATCCCATGGCTGGGCTTTTCTTTGGGTGACTTAATCAAAAAAGTCAATCCAACCTCCAAAGCCAAATATGTTGCGTTTCAAACCTTGTACGACCCTAAACAAATGCCAGGCCAAGCCTCTCGCCTCGGTGGTGGCATCCCCTTCCCTTATGTTGAAGGTTTAACCATCGCCGAGGCAATGCACCCACTCTCGCTATTATCAGTTGGCCTGTACGGTAAAACCTTGCCAGCGCAAAACGGCGCGCCAATCCGTTTAGTTGTGCCCTGGAAATATGGCTTTAAAAGCATTAAAAGTATTGTAAAAATCACACTTACCGAGAAAGAGCCTCCTACGACTTGGCAGGCATTAGCACCCAACGAATATGGCTTCTTTGCCAATGTTAATCCACAAGTTGATCACCCAAGATGGAGCCAAGCCACCGAGCGCCGCATCGCTGATGGCTTTCGCGCTGAACGTATTGATACCTTAATGTTCAATGGCTATGGTGACGAAGTGGCATCTTTGTATAAAGGCATGGATTTAAGGAAATTTTATTAATGGTTAAAGCTTGGGCTGCTAAACATATCACCGCCATTAAGGTAATGCTGCACGGGGGGGCGTTATTGCCTTTATGCTGGCTAGCGTGGCAAACTTTTAGTCAGCAGCTCGGGGGCGACCCAGTGCAGTACCTTACTCACTTTACAGGGAAAGGGGCATTAAACTTATTGTTTGTTACTTTACTGATCAGCCCCGCTGCCAAGTGGATAAAGTGGGGATTTTTACTGCAAACCCGGCGGCTATTAGGACTTTGGGTGTTAGCCTATGCCCTCATTCATGTGGCTATATTTTGGTTGCTTGATTTAGCGGGTCGCATTGATCTTTTCGTTGAAGAAGTGATCAAGCGTCCTTACATCACTTTGGGCTTAGTTGCCCTGCTATTGCTGATGGCTCTGGGTGTAACCTCAGCCAATCGCATTCGACGCAAAATGGGCAGAAACTGGCAAAAACTGCACAACTGGGTTTACCTTGTAGCGCTGTTAGTGCCCATCCATTATTACTGGTCTGTAAAGTCTGCAGTCCTTGAGCCTAGTATTTACATTCTTATCGCGGCATTCTTATTACTACTACGGCGACACAAGTTAATGTCACACTTGCCGGCCAAGGTAAAAGCTAAAGTGGCGTAGATAAAAGTTACTCAGTTAAACGTGTGGGCTAACGCACTCAGTTTATCTGCACTTTTATTAAGTGATTCAATATCTTGGCTAACCACGTTCGATAAACGCACACTTTCATTAGCGCCATCATTGAGATTATTGATATTGCGATTAATTTCCTCAATTGTCGCGCTTTGTTCTTCACTGGCGGCTGAAATTTGAATCGCCAAATCCGATAATACAGCCATTTGCTCACTAATATCATTAATCATAAGCTTACTTTGCTCAGTACTCTTAAGGGTTAATTGCGCTTCTTGTGCGCCCTCTGTCATCGTTTCCACCCAGAGTTGCAACATTTTTTGCATACCCGCTATTGACGTACCAATCTGCTCTGTCACTTTATGGGTGCGCATACTTAAACTGCGCACTTCATCTGCGACCACGGCAAAACCACGACCATGCTCACCTGCTCTTGCCGCTTCAATAGAAGCATTTAGGGCCAGTAAATTAGTTTGATCTGCCACCCACAAAATCTCTCCCATAAAACCACTAATTTTGTCCGCTTCTGCGGCTAATTTAGGCGCTGAGTCGGCTGAATTTTGCATCTGTTTGGCCAAGTTCGTCACAGTACGAAATGTTTCATCTACTTGTACTAATGAACGCTTACAATTGTCATTAACCACGTTAATCCGCTCTGCACTGCTTACGGTGGTATGCGCAATTTCCGCTGTTGCCGTCGACATTTGATTAATCGCAGCGGCCACTTGTTGCAGTTCAAATGATTGTTTTTCAATCGACGCTTGGCTCTGCTCTGCGGTGATTTGTAACGAGGTAGCAACCTCTTTGACATTATTTGCCGAATCATTGCTGCGACCTAAAATGGTGCGTATTTTTGCTTGATATAGACCGATCGAAAAGTCTACTACCGATACGGGACCATAGCCGGAGTAAACGTGGCGCGAGACACTATCGCAGCTTTGCTTTAATTTAGCGATATAACGTGGCACATCAAATAATTCAGGCTTTAACAATCCCGTAAGCAAAGCCAGTAAAACCCCATTCGCTAGGGTTAACGTTAAACCTGACAAAAATAACGGCGCTAGCAATAATAACAACACCGGGATGGCAACAAGCGCCCATTTTATATGATTATGCTCGCTTAAACGCCAAGGTAATGATTTACCGACAGTTAAGCGTTTATATAATAACTGCGCTTGTTGTTTTAGTTTACCCGTGGGTAACACGCGTACCGATTGATACCCCACCACCTTACCTTGCTCCACCATAGGCGTAACATAGGCATCCACCCAATAATAACGTCCATCTTTACAACGATTTTTTACCATGCCGCGCCAGTGCTTACCGGCTTTTAAGTTACCCCATAAGTCTGCAAAGGCAGCAGATGGCATATCAGGGTGACGCACAATATTGTGATTTTTATTATTCAACTCTTCTAAGGTATAACCCGCCACTTGGCAAAAAATCGGGTTGGCATAATTAATAACCCCGCGTAAGTCCGTAGTTGATACTAATTGCTCTTGAGCTGAGTAACTCACTTCTTGTGGATCATAGCTGGTGGAATTCGTTGTCATAATTAACCTTGTAAAAAGTATGCTTAATCCCTGTTAAGCATAGCGATAAAATCAACTAATTGACTATAAAGCTGAAACAGAGAAATCCAGCAGAACAATAAACCAACAACAACGAAATATCAGAGTGAATTTAACCACAAAATAAACAAATAAAAACCAAAAACACTGAGCAATAAAAACATAAAAAACAAAAAAGCCCAGTCGAAACTGGGCTTTGGCTAGATAATCAATTTATCCAATAACAATTAGTCTACTTTGGCTTTACGCTCTCGCTTACTAAATATTTTCTCTACTATGACAAAGAACAGCGGCACAAAGAAAATACCTAAGAAAGTTGAACTTAACATGCCACCCAATACCGCCGTACCAATCGCGTTTTGGCTTCCTGAGCCCACACCCGTACTAATAGCAAGGGGCACCACACCTAAACCAAATGCTAGTGACGTCATAAGAATAGGACGCAAACGAACGCGCACAGCGTGCAATGTTGCATCCATTAAATCGGCCCCCTTCTCATAGAATTCTTTGGCAAACTCGACAATCAAAATGGCGTTCTTAGTTGCTAAGCCAACGGTTGTTAGTAGGCCTACTTGGAAGAACACGTCGTTAGGTAAACCTCGACCGTTCATCGCTAATAGCGCACCAATAATGCCTAACGGCACCACTAACACAACTGAGAAAGGCACCGACCAGCTTTCATACAAGGCAGCTAACACCAAAAACACCACCAGGATAGACAAAGCATATAAGAATGGCGCTTGGTTTCCTGATAAACGCTCTTCATAGGATAAACCATTCCATTCTATACCAAAGCCTGGAGGTAGCTGTTTCGCCATGTCTTCTAGCATAACCATGGCATCACCCGTACTGTAACCTGGCGCAGTGCCACCTTGAATATTCATTGCTGGTAAGCCATTAAAGCGCTCTAGTCGCGGCGAGCCAAAATCCCAATGACCACTCGCGAACGCAGAAAAAGGCACCATTTCATTGTTGGCATTTTTAACGTACCAAGAGTCAAGATCTTCAGGTTGCATGCGATAACCTGCTTCACCTTGCATATAAACCTTCTTCACTCGACCGCGATCGATAAAGTCATTCACATAAGCGCCACCCCAAGCGGTACCGAGTACACTGTTCACATCATTAATATTAATGCCCAGTGCTCGCAATTTGGCGTGATCAATATCAATTTGATACATAGGCGCATCTTCTTGACCATTGGGCCTTACGCCGACCAAATTAGGGTTCTGCATCGCCATTCCCAGCAGCTGATTTCGCGCAGCAAGCAAAGCATCATGACCCAAACCATTTTTATCTTGTAGATAAAAATCAAAGCCATTGGCCGTACCTAGCTCAATAACCGCTGGTGGCACAAAAGCAAAAACAAAGGCTTCTTGTATTTGAGAAAAACTGGCCATCGCTCGTCCAGCCACCGATTTAACATCAAGTCCCGGCGCTTCACGTTCAGACCAGTCTTTCAAGTTAACAAAAGAAAGTCCCATGTTTTGGCCGCTACCCGCAAAACTGAAGCCGGCAACACTAAACACAGAATTAACACTGGCTGCTTCATCTTCAAGGAAAACCTTGTCAATTTTACGCAACACCTCAATGGTGCTTTCTTGCGTTGAATTGGTCGGCAAAATAACTTGCGTAAAGAGTACCCCTTGGTCTTCATCTGGTAAAAAGGCCGTTGGCATGCGCAAGAAAACCCAAGCAACTAAGCCCACTAAAGCAAGGTAAATAAGCATAACGCGGATTGATCGTTTTAAAATGCCGGCAACAGTTGACTCATAACGCGCGGTCATTTTGTCAAAGCTGCGGTTAAACCAACCAAAAAAGCCAGTTTGAATATGGCCATGACCTTTTGGAATAGGCTTAAGCATAGTGGCACATAACGCAGGCGTGAGCACCATGGCCACAAATACCGATAGCGCCATCGCAGAGACGATTGTGATAGAGAACTGGCGATAAATAACACCCGTTGAACCACTCATAAAGGCCATAGGTACAAATACCGCAGACAAGGTTAAACCGATACCAACCAGCGCACCGGTGATTTGATCCATTGATTTACGTGTTGCCTCTAGAGGGCTTAAGCCATCTTCTTGCATCACACGTTCAACGTTTTCCACTACCACGATAGCATCATCTACCAGCAAGCCGATAGCCAGTACCATGGCGAACATGGTTAAGGTATTAATAGAGAAACCCGTTGCCGATAAAATAGCAAAAGTACCCAGCAATACCACCGGCACCGCAATAGTTGGAATTAATGTCGCGCGGAAATTCTGTAAGAACAGGTACATAATAATGAATACCAGTACCACCGCTTCAATCAGTGTGTGCACAACGCCTTCAATAGATTTTTCTACAAATGGCGTGGTGTCATAGGGATACATCACCTCTAAACCTTGCGGGAAAAAGGGCTTCATCTCAGCAAGACGCTCTTTAACAGCCTCTGCTGTATCAAGAGCATTCGCCCCAGTTGCCAGCTTAACCGCTAAACCAGAAGCAGGCTTACCATTATAGTAAGACTCAACAGCATAACTCTCTGCCCCCAGCTCTACTCGGGCAACATCGCCTAAATAAACTTTAGCGCCGGTCACATCGGCCTTAATAATAATCTTTTGGAACTGCTCTACCGTTTGTAGACGGCTTTGCGCCGATACTGTGGCATTAAGCTCTTGACCAGGTAACGAAGGTGCCCCCCCTAATTGACCTGCGGAAATTTGCGCATTTTGCTCGCGAACCGACGCCATAATATCTTGGCTGGTCAGGTTGTATTGCGTTAACTTAAGAGGGTCAAGCCAAATACGCATAGCATATTGGGCACCAAATAATTGCAATTCACCTACGCCAGCAACTCGACTGAGTGGGTCTTGAATATTTGACGCAACATAATCCGATACGTCATTTTTGTCCATTGAACCATCAGAAGATACAAACGCTGCAACCATTAAAAAGCCAGAACTTGACTTGTTAACATCTACACCTTGGCTTTGTACTTCTTGCGGTAGTAACGGCATCGCCAAAGACAGCTTGTTTTGAACTTGAACTTGAGCTATGTCGGGATCGGCTTCAGCATTAAAAGTTAAGGTAATTTGTGCATTACCAAAACTGTCACTGGTTGAAGAGATATAACGCAAATTATCAAGACCTGTCATTCGCTGCTCAATCACTTGAGTCACCGAGTCTTCCATGGTCTTGGCTGATGCCCCTGGGTAAAAAGCACTGATTTCAATCGTCGTCGGTGCAATACTAGGGTACTGAGAAACAGGTAACCCTTTGATGGCAAGAATACCGGCCAACATTATAAGAATCGAGATCACCCATGCGAAAATAGGGCGATCGATAAAAAATCGAGCCATGAAAATACCTTACTGTTGGGCTGGAGTTTCTGATAACGGCGTAGGGTTAACCACGGCGCCAGGACGAATTTTTTGTAATCCTTCAACTATCAGCTGATCACCCGCTTTTAAACCTTCGGTAATACGCCACTCATTGTTAATCGCTTCTGCTGTCGTAACGACTCGCGATTCAACTTTGTTTTCCGCACCAACCACCATCGCAACAGCTTCACCTTTGGTGTTACGGGTAATCGCTTTTTGCGGTACTAAGATAGCCATAGGATCGCTACCAGCGTTGAGAATAGCGCGCACATACATGCCTGGTAATAAAATTCCATCAGGATTAGGAAATTCTGCACGTAAGGTAACCGAGCCGGTATTCTCATCAACACTCACCTCAGAGAACTGCAGTGTTCCTTCTTGGGCATAAGTAGAGCCGTCTTCAAGTACTAATTTAACATTCGCATTCTCAGAAGCCTGTAACTGACCTTGTTTCAGCTTTGCTTTCAAACGTAACATCTGAGCACTCGACTGAACGATGTCTACGTTGATCGGGTCAAGCTGTTGAATCGTCGCTAAGGTTTGGGTTTGGTTTGCAGTCACCAAGGCTCCCGCAGTCACATTTGATTTACCGATACGACCTGAAATCGGCGCTTTCACCTTAGTGTATTCTAGATTGATTTGTGCAGTATTAATGGCCGCTTCAGCTACCGTCACATCCGCTAGCGCTTCTTTGTAAGCAGCCTTCGCTTCATCAAAGTCTTGCTTACTAATCGAATTTTTCTTAACCAAGGCCTGATAACGTGCTGCTTTGGCTTTAGCTGACTCTAATTTAGCGTTAGCACGAGTTAAATCGGCTTTGGCACTCACTAATTCAGCGTTGTAAGTGGCAGAATCAATTTGATATAGAGAGTCGCCAGCAGTCACGTTAGAGCCTTCGATAAACGCCCGTTCAATAATGATCCCACTCACTTGTGGGCGAACTTCAGCAACCAAGTGCGCCTTGCTTCGGCCCGGAAGCTCAACACTAATGTTTTGCTCAACCGTGGTAACCTCGATAGTACCAACCTCTACCGGTGGGCGCTCTTTAGGAGCTTCTTGTTGTGCGCTGCTTTTATCACAGGCTGTAATAAAAAGTGCTAAACCTACAATTGAGGCAACTTTCGCTATTTGCCGCATATATACTCCTACCCAAACCAAAGAATCAAAAATAGAATAAATGACTAAAAATCTAAGACAAATTATATGACCCCAGATTTTGAATAGCTACAGTTTAATTGCCTATTAATAAGCAAAAAATAAGAAATATCAACCAGTAGTATTCATAAAAGATATAATTCAAACGACATAATTAAGGTTTGAAAATTATAATACCGTAAAGCATCATAGGATGCTCATGCCTAGGTTTTTTTATGAGGGAATAATCCCCTTTTTTGCACCAAGGGGATTACGTAAATCAATACTCAATGGATCAAAAGCGTTTTACTTACACCATCTTAGTTACGATAAACATGATCGATGCCGCCCGCTTTTTTTAGCGGCACTAGCTTACTGATGTCAAGGTGGACAAGCTCTTGTTCATAAAAGCTATCTTGCTCTGCATTATTTTTGGTTATTTCTTTTCGTACGGCTGATTTCTTACTGTAAGCATTCTGACTCATCCAGCCGCTAACCTGCTCGCCATTCACTTCTGTCACTTTAAATACACCGTATTTATATTTATCGTCAGTATTTTGATAGAAGTGAGAGAAATCCACTAAGTACTTATCATTCACGGCAGGTGCTGATAAAAATACAAGGTCATTTTTATCCGTTTGCTGATTGTTATAGTCCGCCCAAATAAAAACAGCCGGTAAAATAATCCCCCAATACTGTACAGGAATAAAAAACAGGCTGTGTGAAGGGGCTTTAGCAACCACATTACCAGCTTCATCAAGCACTACCTTACGTTTTTTAACGTTAATGTAGTAACCAAACAAGCCGATAAATGCCCCCGTCATCAATAATGTAATAACTGTCGATAAATATGTTGATGAGCCACCTGTAATTGCATTTACAGTAAACCCGCTAATAAAGAAACCCACTACCGCAACAACGATAGTTAACCACCCCCAGCCTCGCCAAATAATCATGTTGTAATTTCCTAGCAAATTAATTAGGCGACCAGTGTAAGCATTTTTAGGTAGGTGCAAAGAGCAGAAATCACATTTTGTTGATTTTTACTTCACATTAATTTCTTTGGGAATAAACAGCTCAACCCATAATCCATGCTCAGCAAGGGGCGAGTCATGTAACAGAATGCGATATTGCTGACGTTCAACAATCTCTTTTACAATAGATAGACCCAAGCCACATCCCGTCACTTGCTGGTGAGCCGCGCGATAAAAGCGCTCAAACACACGCTGTTTTTGTTGCTCATCTAAACCGGGGCCAGTGTCCATCACCGAAATACTCATTCCGTCAGCAGAATCCGTCGCAGTTATCCGTATCATGCCATTCTCATCACTGTATCGCACCGCATTATCTATCAAATTACGCAGCAAAATTGACATGGAGTTTTCCGGACCAAGGCAGACAAGATCCGTTGCAACCGCATTATCTACCTGTAAATTTTTAACCTTAATTTGCTCAGACAAAGGAAACAACTGCAGGTCTACTAATCCGTGTAGTAGCAGCTTTTTACTGCTTTCACGTCCCCCTTCCTCTTGTAGCTCTGTCTCCATTTTGCTTAAGGTAATCAGCTGGTTAAATAAATGGGTTAGTTTATCCACCCCTTGCACTATTTTTTGCTGAATGGATTGGGTGCGCTCGTCTTGCGGGTATAAGTTTTGTGCATGTACCTTAATAGCGGCCAGTGGCGTTCTTAATTCATGAGCCGCGTTACTGGTAAAACGTTGTTGGCGTTCAATAGAATGACCTATTTCACCTAACAGTTGATTGAGGGCATGCACTACCGGCATTATTTCAGACGGCACTTCACGCTCATCCAGTGGTGCTAAATGATTTGGATTACGGCTCTCAATTTCTTCACCGACGCGCAACAGGGAACGAAACCCCATTTGAATAATGACCACCATCAGCACTATCATCACCAGCAACATTAACAACAAACTTTGTACATTCAAGCTCGCGATTTCATGGGTGAGCTCTTCTCGAATCTCCATTTGTTGTGCGGTTTTTATCCATACCTTTAGCGACTCGCTATAACGTGTAAAGCTGCGCCACTGCACACCCGCGGTATCATGCTCAATTTGATAACCGGGTTTACGCACCAGCTTTGTCATGTCTAAACCATGACCCGATCCTAATAGAAACACACCTTGGCTGGTCCAAACTTGAAAGCTGAGCTTTTTTTCATACTTGTGGCCATATAAATCAAACTCGCCACGAGCATGCACATCAGGTGGGTTGATAACGCGATCTTTTTCGTCTAAAGAGGCAAGATTTGTGTTTTGAGTATAATCCAGCTGAATGGATAATAAGCTTTCCAACACGCGAGAAAGTTGCGCAAGTTCAGCGTCATAAAGCTCTTCGGTTTCATGAGACACTTTATGATAGCTAATAAAAATAGCGCCAAGCATGGAGACTAAAATGGCACTGGTTAGCATCACAATCAGCCAAAAGCGAATCGACTTCATGACATTTTTCCTAACCGATAACCTACCCCGCACACCGTTTCAATCACCGATTTACCCAGCTTTTTGCGCAGGTGATGCACATAAACCTCAACCGTATTACTGCCAATATCTTCACTCCAGCTGTACAGCTGCTCAACCAAAACCTCACGGCTGAACACGCGAGTGGGATAAGTCATAAAATGGGATAACAATTCAAACTCATGACGTGACATTGCGATAGGTTGCCCTTGGTATATCACGCTATGCTCGGCCGGATTAACCTCAATACCTTGATAGGACAACACCGGCTCGACTCGTCCAGCATGGCGGCGAACCAAAGCGCGTAATCGCGCTAATAGCTCAGGTAAATCAAAAGGCTTGGCCATGTAATCATCGCCGCCGCGATCTAGCCCTAACACTTTCTCATCACAACTATCTCGCGCGGTTAAGATTAACACCGGCGTATTTATTTTAACCTTGCGCAGCGCACTGAGCACAGCTAACCCTTCCATGTCGGGTAAGCCTAAATCAAGTACCACCACATCAAATACGCTGCCTTGAGCCAGTGTCAGAGCTTGCTGCCCACTACTGGCCCACTCCACCACATGGCCCTGATATTTGAAGGCGTCAGCGACGCCTTCACCGAGTAATGGATCATCTTCAACGAGCAGTATCTTCATTTCTTACCTTAGTTTTAATTCACCGTCACCTTATAGCGTCACTAACAGACGATAGATTTCGTCTTTACGACCTTTGTCAGCCACTTCTCGACCCGGACGAGGCGCCGCCTTTAACGCTTGTTGCAGTACTTTTTTCGCTTCTTGCTTTTTTTTCTGCTGAATTAAAAAGTCGCCATAAAAAAAGTTACTATCTATGCCATTAGGGTTAAGTTGCAAGGCTTTTTTAAAATAACTGCGCGCTTTATCGTCATCGCCAAAACCGATTGGCCAGCCTGGCACTTGATAATACAGACTCGCTAAACTGGTATAAGCAGAGCCATCAAGGGCTTTATCGTCTATTTCTAACGAACGCTCAAGTAAGCTCTTTGCTTGTTTGACTAAGCTTAACGCGCCCAAACCGCCTTTTTCACCAGCATACGTGCTTAGTATAATGGCGTTCCAAATCATTAAATTCGCTGACTTGGGATGTGCTTTTAGGGCCTCTTCTGCTTGTTTAACTAAGGTTTCAAAGCCTTTTTCTCGCTCTTTTTCATCCACTTCATATTTAATATGCGCCCAATCTTGCTGCAGTGAAACCATCATTTCATCAGCACTGGCAGCCCATAGTTGGCTTGAAAATAACATCATTAATGCAATTAGGTATTTCATGGTCATACTCCTTGTATGTTGAACTAGTTGATTCGTGTTTTTTTGTAGACCTGAGCTGCTCAGAGAATTGGTGATGTTCGCAGAGCAAGCTCAGCGCTACTGTGTGACTAAAAAGCGTTTAATCAACGCCAAGTTTTTATTAATGGATTTGTCGACCACGTTGGGCAGTAAACCGTTAATGGCAACAAATAATTTTTCTGGCCAGCCTAAATTTTGCCGAGCGACTTGGCCTTGTAATAGCGCCAGCAATTGACTCGCCACCCACTGTGGACTATCGGTATGGTTGCCCAGTGCTTGGTTCATCGCACTGGCAGCATCTAAGTTAATGCTGGTCGATGTGGTTCGTGGCGCGAGATATTTCACCTTGATATTGCTATCTGCAAGCTCCCTCGCTAAGGCTTCACTAAAACCTCGCAAGGCAAACTTACTGGTGCAATAAGTAACATAGCCGGGGTGGCCAATCGCCCCTAAAATCGAGCCGACATTGATAATAACAGCGCTGTCGGCGAGTTTTAGCTTGCTGAGCAGACCTTGTGTTAACAGCATGGTCGCCGTGACGTTGGTAAACAAGGTGTCTTCAATCGCCTGGGCTGATTGCTGTTCAAATAAAACAAACTGGTTCACCCCAGCTAAATTAATTAAGCCGGTTAAGGGCAGTGAATCAACCCGTGCAATTAAACGCTGGCGATCAGCGGCCAAAGTCAGGTCGGCACTGACAATCTGATGTTGCTGGCCCAATGCAGTATCAAGCTCAGACAATAGCAGCGCAAGACGCTCCTTGTTGCGCCCTTGCAATACTAAATTGGCGCCCTGCTTAGCCAACGCTTTTGCTACGGCTTGACCTATGCCACCAGTCGCCCCCGTTAGTAAAATAGTCGCTGCTTGCTCACTCATCTTTCACCTCTATCGCCGAGGAAAGGACTTCGCCATACAAACGGTAAAACATCTTGGTGGCGTGAATAATGCAATCTTGATCGTCTTGGTCGGTGATCTTGTTCATTAAGCGTTCAAAAAAGGCGACATGTTCAATGTCAAGAGAGCCGTGAGAGCGCAAATAGCTGAAGGCGCTATCTGGCAAATTTAGCGCTTGCTGCACAATAGCGGCTGTTTCCGTGGCCATTGCCGTGCTGGTGCCTTCAAGCACATGCACCATGCCAAAAAAAGCCAATGGATTAACCCGCTCAATTTGATGATAAGCATACGCTACCATCACCTCAGTGCTCGGGTGCGGCTTAATATAAGGGACTCGGTCACGCTCGCCACCCGCCTCACCTAAATCATTTAATATCCATTGCTCATGGCCAATTTCTTCTTCGATATACTCAGCCACCGCAGCTTGCAGCCAATGATATTGCTGAGGTAAGCGTGAACCACATGCCATCAGTAGTGGCACCGTGTGCTTAACATGATGATAGGCCTGAGTTAAAAAGGCCTGATAATCACCTAAGCTAACATCCGCCTCACGGGTTTTTCTAAATACGTCTCGGCTCAAAAAAGCCTGCTGATCTGCTTGAGTTTCACCGATTAAGCGCTGAAAAAAGCTCATATCCATTCTCCCTAAAATTCTAGTTTTCTGATACGTATTGGCTAGACGAATAAACCGCTGCAATATCGTGTTGATACACGCGCCAAACTTGCTCACGGCGCAGCCGGCCATTACTGGTTAACAATCCATTTTCAAAGCTAAATGGCGTGGTCGCCACTAGCCAATGATGTATTTGTGCATAGTCAGGTAACTGCTGATTCAATTGAACTAATGCTGTGGCAAGTTGCGCTTGGCTTACATTAGGTAGCAGCGCGATCACCGCGGTAATAAAGGGCAACCCATCACCAAAAATGGCGCAGTGGCGCACGCCCGCAAGCCCATTCACTTCTGACTCAATCCACTCCGGTGAAAAATTGCGGCCAAAGCTGTTTATTTGCACATTTTTCTGGCGACCATTGAGGTGTAAAAAGCCCGCGTCGTCCAACCAGCCGAGATCGCCAGTGTGGATCAGCGCGCCATCAAATGGCTGATAAGGCTCACCAGCAGCGCCTAAATAGCCCAGCGCAGTAGCGCCTTTAACGCACACTTCACCACTTTGTGAAAAACTCAGTTCAATATGGGGCAAAGGTTTGCCAACACTGCCAAAACGCTGTGCGCTGGGCGTATTCAGCGCCACCACCGAGCCACATTCACTTAAGCCATAGCCTTGATAAACCGGTAAATTTAAACCTGCAGCTTGTTGTAATATTGCTTGCGGAACATGGCCTCCGCCAACGGCGATAAAATGCAGCTGATGCTGATAAGCTTTACTCGCCACTAGCATCAGCATGAGTTTGAGTAACTCAGGCGTTAAAATCAGGCTATTTGGCCCAAAGGTAGTTAAACAGCTGATCAAGGTAGGCACATCAATACCATTGGAGCCACTCAGCCCCGTTTGCTGCTGATCCACTAGCACCAAGGATTTACCTAGACATAAGGTGACAAACGCACCTGCGATGTTTTCCAGCATCACAGCTAAAGGCAACAAACATAAGTGTCGCTCTAAGGTTTGACTGGCTTCTAATTCCTGCATCACGGACATCAAGTTCTGGCACACTTGATCAATCAGCTGCTGGCTAATACAAACGCCTTTCGGCGCACCTGTTGTGCCCGAGGTATAAGTGATCAAACAGGTATTGGCGGGCATATTGGCAAGGCTGATGTCGGTATCGGCTAGCTTTAAGGTTTGGGTGCCTTCAAGCCATACTTCCTCAACCTGGTTCGCCCATGGAAAGTCATCCCCTCCAGCAAGCTTGTCAACAAACACATACTTTATTTGCCCTTGGCTAATTAAGTGTTTAACTTGCTGCTCACTGAAAAAGGGCGGGATCGGCGTCACCGTCACCCCCGCTTGCATCGCGGCTAACTCAACCACCAGCCATTGCCAGCTGTTACTTAAGCTAATACCAATATGGCGAATGGCTTGTTCGCTAAATTGCTGTGCTAGCAGCCCTATTTTCTGATGCAGTTGGCTGTAAGTTAGATCTGAATCGTGTCGCTCAGCCGCGCCGCCAAACACGGCGATGTTAGTTGGCGTTTGAGTGGCATAGTGAGCTATTTGGTCTAGCACTAACATACTTCACCCCACTGACAATGAAGATCCGCCATCACATCGGTGATTGGGCTATTAATTTGTTGTAATAACTTATTCAGCAGTGGGTTTGCCATTAATGACGCCACCCCCGCGACAATATCGATAGCCAACACCTGTGGTTCAAATTCATAATAACTCCCCCAATCAGAGGTTGGCTTAGTCAGCGCACTTATCTTGGCGTCAGCCAAAAGGTGAGAATAAGGATTCAAGCCCAGTTGAGAAAAGCTATTGCGCACTTGACTGGTGGCAGTTATGGTTAACCAACGATAACCTTGTTGCAGAAAATAGCCCGCTAAATTAAGAATCAGGCGGCGCGTGGCGCCATATGAATCGGAGGCTAGGTTACCCATTTCAACAATTTGTTCACGCTTTGGCGGCATGACGCATAGCGCATCAGCGATACAAAGCTCGACTGGCTGGGAGAGATATTGCTCTAGAAACAACGGACGTTGGCTCGCAGGCGCAAAGCCAAGTGACGCTTTGATATTGGTTTCACGGTCAACCAAGGCTAATAAGTGGGGCAGAAAATCCGCGACTTTAGCGCCATAAGCTTGATAAAAACGAGACTGAATAAAGCGTCTTACACAATCTCGATTATCTTCATTTAATAACAGCAGTATTTCTGGGTGAACTGCGTTTTCACGCGATAACTCAGAACATGGTCGCTCAGCAGAAAGTCGCTTGGAATAAGCTAACTCAGCGTCATAACGAGATGTTGTTAATTTCATGGCCACTCCTTAGTCTCGGGGTGATACATCCCTTGATGTATCACCTTAACGACTAAGTTAGTGGTGTTTTCTTAACGGTATCTTTAGGGGATAAGTTGCGACGGTTTAAATTAAAGATTTTTCTGCCAAAACATCGCGCTGCCCATTTCAGGATCGAGTTCATAACCGGCAAAGCCCGCTTTTAAGTAAGCTTTTTTGGCAGGTGTATTGCCTTCTAACACTTCCAGTGTCACCTTACAGCAGCCCTGCTCGCGGGCAATGTCTTCCACTTTATCCATAAGCTTTTTACTCAAGCCTAAACCACGAAATTCAGCTTTAACCGCAATATCGTGAATATTCACTAGTGGCTTGGCCTTAAATGTTGAGAAGGCAAAAAAAGCATTGGTTAAGCCAGCAGGCTTACCATCAACATAACAAATCAAGCTAAACGCGTGCGGTAACTTAGCCAGCTCAATGGTCAGATTGTTGAGCACTGACTCGCTGAGCGCCTCCCCCCCTCCCATCGGATCAAGGGCATAGGCATTCAGTAAATCCGTTAAATCTTTTGCTTGTTGCGGATGGTTGTAATCTACTTTTACTACTTTAATATCCATCTTTTCCCTCTTTGTTAGTTAACTCGAACCGGCGCTAACTGCGCTTTTACACCCGTTGGTAATAAAGCCAACGCCACTTTGCGACACGGATTCCAAAATGCAGATAACAATAATAATGCTGCGCCGATCAGTAAGGCGGTGGTGGCAAAGCCCATGCTGATATTGCCATGATGTGAGAACAAGGTCGACAGTGCATAAATTACATAGCCCAGTGCCGACACCATCAAGGCGCGGCGATCAATCGCCAAAGACACTAAGCCAATCAATAGATACACACCAATAATGATGGCAGACTGAGCGCTGCTGCTGTCACCACTAAACGCACCAAGTAGGGCAAACACGGGATGCACCATTAACGGCGCCGCCAATAAGTGCAGCCAAAAAGCGACATCAGCGCGGCGTGTTTCACGTTGTTGATCTGAAAAATCCCAATACAAAGCAAACGCAAATACAGATAAGCCACTCAGTAGTAGCATGACCAGTAATAAACCGTGAGAATCAGGGAAAAAACCTAAGATCAAACTTAGCACCAATGCCACCACTGACGCCGTTATAGCCGCAATGGTAATGGGCACCGAAAAACGCAGCCAATGTAACCCAGCCGATACGCCCGCTACCACACAAGTCAGCGCGACGTTTAAAGCCACATATAAGGCTAGATCTTGAAACACCCCATCACCAAACACCGATAAATCGTTAGATAAACCAATAAAAGGTAGCCATTCAAAGGCCGTGGTAGCCGCGCCCCAAACAAAGCAAAACATCAACACGATGGCAGGTAACGCCATACGACGCTGGCGGACAAAGAACTCGCTCAGTCCCCATGCTGTTACAGCGACCACCAGCGGACCAAAACCGACGCCAAAGCTGCTGGCAATAAAATTGGCCGAAATCAGTAACAAGCCACAGGCTATTACCACAAAAATATCATTGAAACCGGTGATCAAGCGAAACCGCTCTTCATCAGCGCTGCTGCTATGTTTTAAATTGGCCACGTGCTCGCGAAATGCCGCTGCCGTTTCGGAGCTAAAAATGCCGGCGCCCACAGCAGAATTAATGTCATCATCACTGTACATAGATTCGTTCCTTCAAAAAGATTATTAGGCACTATACAAGATTGACCTGAAAAATGAATCAAACTGGCAATAACAAGGGGGTTGTCGAAAGCAAGATATTCTATCCGGCGGAAAAGCCATGGTATAGTGAAGCAAAATATACTTGAGCAATCTGAGAAACAAAATGGCAAATATCCCACATAACTATGCGCAATTTGAGCAAGGCTACCGCGACAAAGCACTAAAGCTTTTTCCTTGGATCTGTGGTCGCTGCGCCCGTGAATTTACCTTTTCTAACTTACGTGAGCTAACGGTTCACCATATCGATCACGACCATAACAATAACCCGAATGATGGCTCAAACTGGGAATTATTATGCTTATATTGCCATGACAATGAACATGCTAAATACACCGAAGCACGGGAATACGGCTCATCGGTACAAGCAGGGGCAGATTTAAATCAAGAAGTGGCGACCAGTAACCCGTTTGCGAATTTACGTGAAATGATGAACAAGAAGTAAATGAAGCACAATGGTGATTGTCATCGCTTGGAGGTAAGGGGAAAATGGCTTGCGCCGCTCCCCCCATTAAGGCAACTTAAAGGCAAATTACTTTGCTTTTTTAAGTTGCTTAGCTAGCTTTTTCAGCTTGCCTTCTTGCTTAGCGATTTTAGCTTGACGTGCTTTGATTTCTTTTTTGATTTGCTTAGCTTTTGCCATGATGACATTTTCCTTTATGTAATAAATTATTCACTGGTGAAAACTTTCCACTCATCTATGAGGGGGATTTTCAGCCACAAAATTGCGTATAAATCGACGTATTTCCCGAGCAGCGCTGGTGTCTAATTGCTCACATAAGCTAACAAACTGATCTCGCTCAATGTCATTAATTCGAATCACCAATTGACTGTTTTTCTTCTTCACTTTCTTATTATCTAACATAACGTAGAACCAATAATTAGCTAAAAAAATCAGCTAGAAAGAGTAAAGATAGCCACAAACGCCTATCTCTTGCACATCAGATGTATATACAAAACACACCTTACCTATCCCCACTCAAGACATCAACACAATATAAAAAAGTTCACACAACTGAAATAAAAGTGTCATTAAAATTCCTCTTTGATTAAATCGCGCTATAATCTTGCCCCCTACATTCCCGGCTTACTTTAAAGGTTGCTATGCGCCATTTAACCACTCATGTTCATGCCAGTCTGACATCACTTGAAGGCCGCCGTTTTGAACGCCTTGCCGCGCGCGCGATTGTGCTCAGAGGTGAAGACATTTTAATGCTTTACACGCAAAGATATGATGACTACACCTTACCTGGCGGCGGTATCGATGCGGGCGAAAATATTGAGCAAGGTTTAATCAGAGAGCTACAGGAAGAAACCGGCGCCACCAACATAACTAAGTTACAAGCATTCGGTTGCTATGAAGAATTTCGTCCTTGGCATAAAGATGACGCCGATCTGATGCAGATGAAGTCTTACTGCTTCACGTGTGAGATTGACGCAAAGTTAGGCGCCACTAATTACGAAGACTATGAAATAAAAAATGGTATGAAACCAGTGTGGATCAATATCTTTGATGCTATTGCTCATAATCAACACACCTTAGATAACAGTGATAAAAAAGGCATGTCGCTAGCGCGCGAGTTATTTTTGCTACGCCTGATTGCTAAAGAATGCTTAACTGAGCTTTTACCAGATCTTGAGCCAGCGCACTGCCAAGCCTAGGCTATTTTAGAAGATAACTTATTGAAGGTAACATCGTAGTGAGTTTGAAATGAAACGGCCTACTTGATGAATAGACCGTATCATCATTGCGCTTACTTATTCTGCACTTGACGCTTTTTTACGCTTATTGCGCTCAGCCTGTTTGGCTAAAAAGCCTTTTAGCTCCGCTTCAGCCCAAGTTTGTGCCTCTTCTTCTGTCGCAAAACCGTCTTGGGCTTTTGATACTTGCGTTCTTTTTGAGGTCACTTGTCTTACGATTTCGGCTTTCCAACCGTTAGTTTCTTGGGTTAATTTAAAATCGTATTTTTTGCCGTTGGCCATGTATTTATTGTCCTACACTTGCGTGCTTAAAGAGTATTTAGATGAATTCAGTTTGTTATAAACTGTGCTGCTAGTTTAGCCTACAAGGCCCATTCACAGCAAAGGATTCATGACATGATTTAGTCGATAAAATAACCGCCCTGCTATACTTCATGACAAGATTAGACAGTAGATACCTTTATGCCCTATTTGCTCGTACTTGTTGCCTTTTTTTCCCTACTTTACCATGGCGTATGTCATGGCCAGACTCAGCTTAAATTTTGCGTTGAAGACAGCGAATATCCCCCATTTAACTATCAGCAACGCAACGCAAACTCTCAGTCTGAGTTGGTCGGTTATGATATCGATTTACTTAAAAGGGTATTTTTAGCAGAAAAAATTGCTTGTGAAGTCGTTGCTCTGCCTTGGCGTCGCTGCTTAAAAGAAGTAGAGCAAGGCTTTATTGATGGTGCGATGAGCGCGTCATTAAACGAACGACGTCAACGTCTATTTATTCCCTCTGTGCCCTATTACTTCCTTCATCCCAGTTATTATTATTTAAAACAAGCGTACCCCAATGGTCTCCCCTTAGAAGATGTATCACGGTTGCTCGAGTTTGGCCCCGTTTGCGGTATCAGTGGTTTTAATTACGACAATTTTGGCATTAATCATGTGGAAAAAATATATCGAATCAAAGATTTGTATTTGTTACCCAAAATGCTCGCTCAAAAACGTTGCCGCTTTTTTCTTGCCCGAAGTGAAGTATTTTCGGCAACAATTGCCATTAATGGACTACATGATCTTAAGCAGAGCTTAGCCAGGCAGCTTATTCCCAATGTCCCGCCTGAGCCGTTTCATCTTCTCGTTTCGCCTCTATCGCCCAACAAAGATCTAATACTCTCGCTATTTAATAGCAAAGTAACCAGCCTACAATCTGCGGGTCAGCTAGACCGATTATTGGAATATCACCTTTATATTATTCAGCAATTTGAACCATAAAGCGTTAACTTTTGTTTTGGCGAAATAGCAGGAAGCTAATACAAAAACATACTATTCTAGATGACTTTTATTGCAACCGAACTGAAGCTAAGTAGCCGCTTCAAGGCGTAAAAATAGCGCTGCTAATTGCTCAATTTTGCTATCAATTTGCGCCAATGCAATATTGCCAAAACCAAGTACCGCGCCATGCCAACCCCTTTTCTTGGTATATTCGCTTCGTTCGTAATAACTGAGGGGGCGAATGATAATGCCCGCCGCCTTGGCACGCTGTGTCCACGTTTGTTCATCAATGCCTTGTTGCCATTTTAGGGTGACGTGAAGCCCAGCGGCTTGGCTCACCACCTCAATTTTGTTAGCAAAATGCACAGCAATCGCCTGCAACATCGCTTGGTGTTTTAGCTTGTATAACCGGCGCATTTTATGAATATGGCGCAGTAAATGTCCTTCATTAATAAATTCCGCTAACGCAGCCTGATTGTAGCTTGGCAATTCACCAGAAAGTGCATCTTTCGCAGCTAAAGCGGTTGCGACTAACGCCTTAGGCACCACCAAATAACCCAAGCGTAAACTGTTAAACATTACCTTACTAAACGAGCCAATATACAAAATACGCGAAATCCCCATTTGCCCCGCCAGCCCTTGCATACTGCTATAAGGGCGATGAGCAAACTGAAACTCACTGTCGTAATCATCTTCTATCACCCAACGCGAATGGGTGCTTGCCCAATCAATAATTTTTAATCGTTGTTCGGTATTTAAACTGGTGCCCATTGGGTATTGATTACTCGGCGTCATATACACTGCTTGGGCATCACTGCTTAGCAATTGGCTCATATCAACACCTTGATAAGGCGATACCTTAAGCCCTTGCTGTTGATAGCCGAAAAAATTAACAACCTTATTAAGCTGCGCATAACCAGGTTGCTCCATCAAAATAGAGTCGTTGGCTTTAAGCACACACATCAATGCAATCACGATGGCTTGTTGCGCGCCATTGGTAATAATGACCCGCTCAGGGTCGCAATGCACCGAGCGACTGGAGGCCAAGTAATCTGACAAGGCAGCGCGTAAATCTTTATCGCCTTGCAAACACTGACTGCCAAGCAACACACTCCTCGAGCCATGATGCTGCAAACACTTTTGCCAGAGCTTGATTGGAAACTGCACTAAATCCGGTACGCCGGGCGCAAACGCAGTATTGATATCAAGGGTAGAAGTACTATGACTGGTTGCGACATACTGCTTTTCAACTTGGGCATTAAAATAATGTTGCGGCAAGGCCACCGCGACATAAAAGCCAGAGCCAACTTTACTTTCCAGATAGCCCTCGGCTACCAATTGTTCATAGGTAGCAATCACCGTATTGCGGCTGACAGCCAAATGCTGTGCCAGCGCGCGCGTTGACGGTAAGCGCGCCGATTTAGGCCAAAGCTGCTGCACAATTTTATCGCGAATGGCATGAAACAACCTATCTTGTTTTGAATTGGCGCCGTCCTGTAACACGAGGTCACCGCTATCGATCAAACTATTGGACAAATTGGACCCCTCAATTAGACAAAATTGGCTCTAAGTAAACTACCAGTTTAGCACTACATTGCAAGTCATGGCCAAGTGGCTAACGACCAAACAAGGAATACAATATGTTATCAAGCACACCTCGGACACAAATTAAGAAAGGAGCGCATAAAGCGGTCTTCGAACAGACGGCCTTACATCAAATTATTGATGAGAGTCTGATTGCTCATATCGCCATTAATGACAAGCTGTCACCAAGCCAACATGGCCCAATAGTGATCCCTATGCTGGCATGGCGCGTGGATGAGTACGTTTATATTCATGGCGCCAATAACAGTCGTCTATTGCGAGGTTTGCGCACAGGCGTTAGCACTTGTCTCACTTTCACACTATTTGATGGCTGGGTACTGGCGCGCTCTGCCTTCCATCACAGCGCTCATTATCGCTCGGCGGTAGTACTCGGTGAGTTTACCGAAATTACTGATAATCAAGAAAAAGACACGCTACTCAATCATTTTCTTGAACAAATCGCGCCCGGTCGGACTGAAGAAGTGCGCCTGAGTAACGACAAAGAGCTCAATGCAACCTGTTTACTGCGCATCCCTCTTACCGAAGCGTCGGTGAAAATAAGCCAAGGAGAAGTCAGCGATGATTTAGCCGATCTTGAATTACCAACCTGGGCAGGCTATTTGCCCTATCAAACCAAAGTTGGGCCACTGCAAGCTGTCGATGGGTTAGCGCAAGAAATTACAATGCCCGACTACAGCGGCGCCTATGGCAATCGCTGGCAAGATCAAGATAAAAGTAGGCCAACGTAATATATTACATACCTGACAGAATATTTTATATTACAGTGATTAACAACAAAATATCAGAATAAAACACATGAAAGGATAACGGTAAGTAGATAATATATCACTAACACTTAACTCATATTATGAAAACATGAAATTAACATTAAAGCAGAAGCTTATTGGTGCCAGCCTATCGGCTGTCGTGCTCATGGCGATGGTATTAACTTGGCTATCCGCAGATCAACTCTTTGCCCAAACTCGAAATGGTGTATATGCCCGCGCGGCAAGCTTAGCGACCACGGCATCGGAAGGTATTTCTGATTGGATTGCCATTCGAAAAGATATCACTGCAGCCTTTAATGACTACGCCAAGCAACCCGATGTGGTGCCATTTTTACAGCAAGCGCGTAATGCCGGTGGTTTTGATGATGTTTTTATGGGCACGCCAGCTGGCGAGATGTTTCGCTCACACCCTGAGCGAAATCGAGCCGACTACGACCCGCGCCAACGACCTTGGTATAAAGATGCATCCTCGGCTGGAAAACAAATCATCACCACCGCTTATCAAGACGCCATCACGCACTCGCTGCTGATCACAATTGCCGAGCCCGTCCGCCAAAATGGACAACTTGTTGGTGTAGTTGGTGCTGATGTACTGATTGATCAGTTAATCGAAGATGTGATCAATGTCGATGCTGGCAAGCATGCACAAGCGATGTTAATTGATGCTCAAAACGGTACTTTCTTAGCTCACCCAGATAAAAACTATTCCCTTAAGCCTGTCTCTTCGCTTGCATCGTCTCTCACTATGAGTGCCATTGAACAAGCTATCAATAAACGAACCATCGAAACGATAGCACTACAGGGCCAAGAAAAGCTTTTTTACTTTACCAAAGTGCCTGATACTAAATGGATTTTTGCTATCCAGATGGACCGAGCAACAGAAGAGGCGTCTCATACTAAGTTATTAACTGATTTGATCATTACCGCAATTCTTATCACCATTGCGGTAGTTGTGTTGGTATCGTGGCTGGTGAGCTTTTTATTCCGCGATTTGGGCCGAGTATCAAAAGCGTTAGAAGAAATAGCATCAGGCGAAGGCGATTTAACCCAACGTTTAGAGCCGAAAAGTAACGATGAAGTTGGTCAACTCGCCCTTAACTTCAACACCTTTGTCGGTAACATGCATACCATGGTGACTAAACTCAGCCATATCTCTGCCGTTTTATCAGAGCAATCAGCACATACCGCCAACAGTGCCAAAGAGCGCAGTGCCCGCATTCGTATGCAGCAAGATGAAATTAATATGGTCGCTACGGCGATTAATGAAATGGCAGCAGCCACACAAGAAGTGGCCGGCAATGCCGAAGATACTGCTCATAATTCAACGGAGGCCGTTAGCGCTTGTGTTCATGGTTCGGGTCAAGTTGCGCAAACACAGAGCTCAATTCAGAACTTAGCGCAAGAAGTGCAAGTGGCCACTGATGTCATTCAAGAATTGGACACTCATGGCAAACATATCAGCACGATCCTTTCGACCATTCAAAACATTGCTGAACAAACCAACCTACTCGCCCTCAATGCTGCCATTGAAGCCGCTCGTGCTGGCGATCAAGGTCGCGGTTTTGCCGTGGTTGCTGATGAAGTTCGCGTGTTAAGTCAGCGTACTCATGCCTCCACCAAAGAAATCCAGCAGATGATTGAAACCCTGCAATCCACCACCGGAAAAGCAGTTGGCATTATGAATGACAGCCACCAACTAGCGGGAACCAGTGTCGATGATGCGAACGCGGCCATGGCCAGCTTAACGCAGATCCACAGTGCGGTTGAGCGTATCAGTGATATGGCAACACAAATTGCCTCAGCAGCGGAAGAGCAAGCGTCTGTTACCTCTGAGATCACTCGTAATACTGAAGGCATTCGCGATGTTTCTAACGATCTGGCGCAAGAAGCACAAGAAGCCGCCAGCCAAGCAACCCAGCTATCAGAGTTGTCACATGAGTTAGAACAAGAAATCAGCCGCTTTAAGCTGTAATCAGCTTGAAGATGTTGTTTGCAGACAGTCAATAATAAGTCCCTATCACCTTGAGCAGCAATACGCTTGAGGTGATAAGGCTGCTTTATATCATTCAGTAACTTGTGCAGTTGGTACTTGGAGCGAAGGTACAACATACTTCAATTTTAAGTAAATACACGACTATTCCCATTATTTCTAGACATAGTTATGCCTCTTAAATTGAAGATTGAAAGCTCACTAGAGCTTTTTAAGAAAAAAGGCTTTCATGCTTATTTGTGCATCTTGTACGCTCTTATGTTTTTGTTGCTTAGCCTAACCTTTTGGTCAAAAACAAGGAACATAATGCTGTTAAAGTGGCTAATAAGACGAGGACACACTCTTAAATCTACAATCCAAACTAGCTCCCGTTTCTTAAGCAGAGTGCACCAGCTAACTAAATTAGAAAGTAAAAGATGCCCTGCTCTTGTTATTAATTTCATCGTAAGCAGATAATATTTGATGTATATCCCAGTTTTTCGTGATCCAAATTGTATATGCGACACAAGATAGGTGCCAATTGAATGAGCTTCGATCTGCAAGCTTATTGTAAACATGCTCCCTCGCCACCAGATTGCTTATCTTCAAGCTTGGATAATTTTGAAAACAGATCTCATCTTCGACAGCATTGTTCCCTACACAGTAAAATAATGCTGCATAGCCATAGGGAGAGATAGGTTTGCTCGTTGGTGTACCAGTGTTATGGTTAGTTAACCAAATTTCCAGCTCTCTTTCCTCGCTCTGTTTCACCTTAGAAGGCACAGGCAACCCATCTATTTTAGACAGCCCCCACCAGTATATTAGCTGCGGTGAAGTAGCAAGAATAAAGGTAAAAAATAAGAGACTCAGTATTAACTTTTTCATTGGTTACTGATCCGTTTTAGCACTCTAAGCATCACTTCCTCTGCTGCGCCTTCGACACGCTGTTACAAATCAACTCTCTGATCCATTGATGGCCAGGCTCATCGTTGTTGCGCTCGTGCCACAGTAAAACATAGGCCATTGGGGCAAAGTCAAACGGCAGGGGGATTTGCTTTAGTGGGTAAATTTTTTGTGCGTGCGCAACAAAGCTGGATGGCAAGGTAAACACCAAATCGCTGTAGGCACACACACTAGCAGCACCGTAAAAATCTGGTAAGGTGCTAATAATATTGCGCTGTTTATTTTGCGCTGCTAAAAAATAATCCAGCGCCCACCACTCTTTACCCTCACAGCGCACTTGCACATGGTTTTGCGCTAAATAGCTTTCAAGCGTCCATAAGTCCTGCTTGACTAAGGCGAGTACGGGATGATTTTCACGCACTAAGCAAATTTGCCGATCAACAAATAGAGTCGCGCAAGCAACGCCTTCGGGTAAATCATCTACCTTCAAGCGGCTATCATCGGTGAGATCTCGCCCAGTAATCGCAAAGTCTAACTTGCCCCGCTGCAACCCTTGCATCGAGTTTTCTGCCCAGCCAAAAGTATCAAGACGAATATTAGGCGCTTGTTGTAATAACGGGCCGATGTAGTCAGGCAGTAAAGTGGCATAGGCACTTTCGACCATGCTAATGGAAAAGTGCCGCTCGCTACTGGCGGGATCAAAGCTGGGCGCAAGGGTTAGTTGATGTAAACTTTGCAGCAAGCTCGGCAGCTGCTGTTTTAATTGCAAGGCATGAGCGGTGGGTTTTAAACCATAAGCCGTGCGAGTGAACAGCGGGTCTTCTAAGCTGCAGCGTAAACGATTGAGGCTTTTACTCAGGGCTGATTGGCTTAAGTGCAAGCGGATCGCGGCGCGAGTGACGCTCTCTTCTTCAAGCAGCACTTGTAGTATGACTAATAAATTAAGGTCTATTCGAGACAGGTGATCTGTATTCATTGTAATGCCTATGGGATCCAGTTTTATTTCAACTTAGTTTTTAAACTCAGTTATTCCAAATCAGAAAATCTTTATTGAAATAATGCCATTTCTGTTCATACCACGCATCTATTAAACTGCGCGCCTACACCTAAAAAGAGCATGTTATGAGCCGCAAGTTATTACCTATTTTAATGTCAATGGTGGTATTAAGCCCGTTAGCCATCGACATTTACTTACCTTCAATGCCTGAAATGGCGGCGGAGTTCAGTGTTTCTGACACCCAAATTCAGTCGACTTTAGTGCTATTTATCTTGGCCATGGGGATCGGGCAAATTTTGATTGGCCCCCTCGCCGACCGCTTTGGCCGCAAACCCATCGCGCTATTTGGTATCAGCTTATACATTCTGAGCAGCTTATTAGCCGTGTATGTCAGTGAATTTCAATTCTTGCAACTGGCCCGAGTACTACAAGGCATTGCCGCTTGCGCCACCTCAATTGTGGTGTTTAGTGCGGTGCGTGATAGTTTTTCCAATCAACAAAGTGCGCAGTATTACAGTTATTTAAATGGCGTAATTTGTGTGATCCCCGCGTTAGCGCCCACTTTAGGCGGCTTGCTAGCATTACAATTTGGCTGGCGCTCAACCTTTATGTTTATGATGGCTTACGCCATTATGGTACTAATGGTGGTGGCGTTTAAATTACCTGAGACGCGCCCAACTAACACCATTACAAACGGCCCTTTATACCGTTGGAGCCGCTATCAACCTGTGCTAGCCAACAGCCATTTTGTGTTTTATGCCCTGACATGTATGTTCGCCATGGCCGCCATTCTAACTTATGTTTCTTATGCACCAAGCTGGGTGATCAAGCATTTAGAAGTTTCAGAAATGAGCTTTAGTACGCTGTTTGGTATTAACGCGCTGATTAACATCGCCGCTTGTTTTACCGCGCCTAAAGTGATTAAAAAGCTCGGTAACCGCAGCACGGTGGTATTGGCATTGTGGTTAATGTTGGCCTCAGGAGTAATGCAACTGATCGCGCAAATGTTGCCCAGCTCAAGCGGCTTACTCTCTGCCATTTATTTTATGACGCCGATGTTGCTGCTATGTATTGGCTTTGCGCTACTATTAGGCCCTGCCACCAGCATGGCATTAAGTGGATTTGGCGAACGTGCAGGCACCGCGACCGCGATGCTTGGGTGTATGCAAATGAGCGGCGCAGCACTGTTAACCGGGCTGGTACAATTAACCGATTTAAGCGCCCCCTATGCCAATGTTTTAATGCTAGGTGGCGGCGCAATCACCTTATTACTTACCATGGCTATACCACGCCTTGGTCATTGGCATCATGAGCGACTAGAAGTCGCTTAATCCATCAAATTACTCACGTAGAAGCGCAGCGATTTCCTCATTATATTCGTTGATTTCATTAACAAGGTGTTGTCGCTGCGTCTGACTTAATAGATTATTCATACTAAGTAGAAATTGGCGATACTTAAGCACATTCGCTTGATGGCGAGTCTTAAGCTGCTCACTGCGATAACCCTCGGGAGTGAGTAAGTCTTCTGCTAAACGTAATTGCTTTTGCTGATCGGGTGCTTGGATGAGTTCAAGCAACTGAGTTTTCAACGCTGCTTGATAGCCTGAGCGATAGTCAAGCCACAACATGCGGTTATCCAAATAGTCATCAAGTGCGCGACTGGCTAGTTGTTCTTGCGCAACATTTAGGGAGCCAAGCCAATCATTCAGATCACTTGTTAATTCATCAAGGGCTTGCTCTTTTTGCTTTTGCGGTGATTTAGCGAGCTCTTTTAACAATTCATCACGCTTCTCAGCATTACGCTTAGCCAGCTCGGCAAAAAGCTGCTCCACCTGCTCCTTGCTTAACATAGGTGCCAATGCCACCAACTCCGGTACCACTTTTTGTTTAAGTCTTTGCCAATGCTCACTTATTTGTTGATGATGATATTCCAGCCTAGCCATAGTCAACGTTTGTTCAGCAACATCCTGTTGTAACTGTTTGAGGTGGGCTTGGTATTTAGGTAATTCTTGATAGCGATGCCACAGCTGCCAGTCGTAAAGTTTTTGGTCAATTACCTTTTTTTGCTCTGATGTTAATTCAACATAGTCATCAAGATACCAGTAAGCCAACCAAGTTAAATTGTTGTAAGTAAACTTAGTTGAGCAACCAGTCATCACTAGTACCAAGGCAATCAACAACGCTTTTTTCACAACAAAGGCTCCCATGCAACTGACGAATTGAGGTGAAACCTCATCATTTATAACATTACGCCGCCAAGCTTATTTTCGGTCAAATCTTGCCTTAAGGCTGAAAACGATAGTGCCCAGTAATGGGGTAATCAAACAGCATGCTCTCTCGTCGTGGTCCATAACCGATATTGTGCACCACCCAAGGCGTATCACCTTCACTATCGGGCGCGGGTACTAAAATGCCAATATGGGGTAAATTGCCTGGCAGCATCCAAGAGACTATATCGCCCGCTTGATAATCAGCTCCATTTTGGCTGATAGGTAACACTTGACCGTGACGGCTAAAGAAGGTTTGCAAGTTCGGCACACGGCGATGGTCAATATTGCGATCGGTGCGCGTTAAGCCCCAAATACGTTTCGACGGATACGCGCTAAAATTAGCCGCCATATCTTGATGTACTAATTGTTGTAAATCGATGCCGAGGGCGCGGTAGATGCGCACTAACACATCAGTACAGACGCCGATATTAGCTGGCACATCGCCATTAGGATAAGGAATGCTGATATAACGGCCGTCATAACGCACCTCTTGTGTGGTGCGATACAGGGCCTCTTCGACTAAGTTATCAGCAAAAGAATTGGCCCATACTAACGGTGCCATGAATATCAGTAAGAGGCTGGTTAAATAACAGAGACGCACGTTAAGCTCCTTGATTTATATCGCTAATACTATCCGTTGTTAGTTTTGACTGAATGCACCATCAGCCCAGCTTGGCTTAAGCCGACCAGCAAACTTGCATCTAATGCGACAGGTATAATCAATAAACGATGGGTTTGCTTCGCTACGAAGGCGCTACATCGCTGCGGGTATTTAATTTGCACTAACTGGTCGCAATATTCAGTCAATAACATGGTTTTATAGGATTGCGCATCCAATGTACTTAACACTTGCGCTTGAGTCATGCCCAGAGTGAGCTTGCTTTGCGCGCGATCTGGCGAGCTAACAGCCAACGCCATCAGGCCAACCAGCAAAATGAGCAAACCCCAACCTAGCTTATCGGCCCATTTTCAACTTTACCTTTTACCTGACGCACTGCCACTTCAGCTTGTCTTTGTTGCGCATTCTCGACCATAAATCACTGCCTTGAGCTTCACGCCAATAAGGCTGCGCAGGGTTAATGTATTCTTGGACTTCCACCGACACAGAAAACTGCTCTAGACGTAAACGCCACTTCCCTGTTAATTTTTTCATTACACGGCCTCCTTCTCTCACCTTAAGTCCACCAATAACGTACTAAATGAAAAAACACCGGCGCAGCAAAACACACAGAGTCAATACGGTCAAACATGCCGCCATGACCTTCTATCATGTTACCCCAATCTTTCACACCGCAATCACGTTTAATCGCCGACATCACAATACCACCGGCAAACCCCAGTAAGTTTACCAACAAGGCAAATAGTGCGGCCTGCCAAGGCTGAAAGGGCGTAATGGCATATAACGCCGCGCCCACTAACATAGAAAGGGCAATACCGCCGACAAAGCCTTCTACGGTTTTTGATGGCGACAGCGTTGGGGCTATTTTTGTTTTACCAAATAACTTACCACACACATATTGCAGCACATCAGATAATTGCACCACTAAGATCAGCCAAGCAATCAGTAATAAATTACGCCCTTCAAAACCTTTAATATCTAACAGCAACAACGCAGGAATCGCAGAAACACAATATACCGCAATCATTAATCCCCATTGTACCTTGCTGGTTCGCTCTAAAAAACGCGCTGTATCACCACCAAGAGAGGATAAAATTGGCAGCAATAAAAACAAATACACAGGAATAAAAATCACCCATAAGCTGTACCAACTAATGCCAATTAAAAAATACTGCATCGGCAAGGCAAAATAAAATGCCGCGAATAACGCTGGGTAGTCACTGTTACGAGTTGGCACTAAGGTGAGAAATTCACGCAGCGCATAAAACGAGATAAAGAAAAACAAGATGGTCACACCGAAATGGCCAAAATGAAAAGCAATGGCGAGAACACCGATCATCACCCACCAAGCATTGATGCGGGCAACAAGGTTTTCAAGTACTGGGCTTTCAACCACTGGCAACCCTGCTTTGCGATAAACGTGGGCACTACGTAGCTGCAATATTTTGCCAATGGCACTGGCCACACTTAAGAAAATGGCCAAACCCGAGAACAACCAAATCATATCCTGACTCATTGCGCTTCTCCCGGGGCTTGAGCTAATAGTGCGCGTTGCGCTCTGGCTAAAAAGGCGGCTTTATCTTCGTCGCCGTCATAAAGGATCGGCTCACCAAAATTCACCGTGCACAATAAAGGCAAAGGCAAACTGCGACCTTTTGGCATCACACGGTTAATGTTGGCTATCCACACCGGTACGCATTCTACTTGCGGGTGTTGCTGTAACAAATGAAATAAACCTGCTTTGAAAGGAAGTAAAGGGGTTGTGCTTAATGCTGTAGCCGATGTAACGGGTTGCGCGGACGTTGGCTCGGTCAGGTTTCGCGTTCCTTCTGGGAATAATATAAGCGAGTCACCTTGGCTCAAAGCATCTAGCATAGGTTGCAATGGATTCACTTGCTCATTTTGCTCACTTTGGCTCTTTTTGCCACGAGCAATTAGCACACCATTAAACACTTGATGAATAATAAATCGGCGCACCTTGCTTGATTGCCAATAATCGGCGCCAGCGACTGGTCGCACACTTGAGCGTAATTTGGGGTTAAGCGAGGCCCACAATAAAACAAAGTCGCCATGACTGGTATGATTGGCAAAATATACCCTTGCCTTGGCTTTGGTATCAACTTTAGGAACTTGCCCTAACGCCTTCGCACCGGTGACTAACTTAGCAGCCGTGATTATCAGCCACCCCACCAAAGCCCCTAAAGGTTTAATAAAAAATGCCACTGAATGTCCTTTCGAATGAATAAATCATGATTACAACACTAGGCTGAGTAATAAAACAAGCAACATCAATAGCTGTAATACCACACAGAAAAACTGTCGTTTCAATAAGCGCAGCGCACCTTGGCAGCGAGATTGCAGTACCCGTGTTTGTTGCGGCGTTTTGATTAAACCAAGTGCCGCAAGTTCGCTGTCAAGCGCCCTTAGCATGGGGTCAGTATCTTGAGCGGTGGCCACGCCTTGCTGTTGCCACAACACGGCTAATTGAGTAAATAAGTCAGCATCTAAGCTTACCCGCAAAGCATACATTTTCTGGGCCAAACCCACTAACAGCAAGATAATCAATAACCCTAACTGCCACGGCGTTATCATTAAAGCACTTTGTAACATCAGCATCAAAATGCTAAGGGCCGTAACACAGAGCGATAATTGGTCTAGCTCTGCGCCGCGCCTAAGCAAGCTAATTTGAACACCTAATTTTATTGGTAAGCTCATTCTTGCTCCTTATGAGTCAAGGGTTGACGCTTATAATGCTGCTTGTTTTGCTTCGCCACGGCTGCGCGATGGCGCTGATAATTAATAAATTCAGGCAACAACTGCATCTGCGCCAATGCCGCTAGGTGATAAGCTTTGATCACTACTTGTGGCCGCGCTTGTTCGATTAACCCTTTAGCGCTCTCAGGTGTTTGCGCCTGACCACTTAACAACAACCACGCCATTAACGCCACACTGCTGCGTGAATAACCAAGGGCACAATAAACAAGAATAGGCTGATAATGTGCATGATTAAGGGAGTCGATGGCTTTTGCCGCCTGCCAACATTGCTGTGCACTTAAGGGCGTAAGGTCGAGCACATCAAGATGTTGATAGTGATTGCCTGTACTTAACTGCTTGGATAATCGAATCGGTAATTCCGGACACATATCCATTAAACCAACATATTGCGCCGTCTCACTCGCACTCGGTTTACGACCAAGCCAAACACCGTTCACCACTTCGTTCGCAGTCGCTTGTCCTCGGGTCCACAGTCTAGAATTAAGCCAAGCGCCCACTAAATAAGGCGTAAATAACACTGTCGCCGCTAAACTTAATCGCCCAGAGTCTTGTTTTTGAAAGCCCATGGCGCCGCAGAATGTGTAGTTAAATGCCACCAGTAACAATGACACGCAAGGCCAAAGCAGTATCAAGGTAACGCCCGAAAAGTGCGCCGCAACTACGCCACACAAGATGCCAGCGAGACCATAGTAACTAGCCAAAGCATAATGTGGCTTAACCTTGCCATGACGCCAAAACAGCAGTGGGCTGCGCCCTGTATTAGGCCAACACCAGATACAGAAAAAACCGGCTAATACGCCTGTTGGCAAGTCGATAAAATGATGCTGCCAAGTGGTGAGTACGGATAAACCGATTAAGGCAAACCAGCCATGGGTCAGCCAGCGCCACACCCCTTTAAGGTGCTGAGCAAAACAGGCCCACAACACAATGAGCAAGGTGATATGCAGTGATGGCGCTTGATTATAAGGCTTATCAAAGCCCATCAAAATATCAAATAGAGTGCCAAACACTCCAGTTAACTCTGGCCGCTCAACACTAAAATGCAACGGCCAAAGTAAAAAGCAGCTAATACAAACCACTTGCGCCGTAAGTAAACGTAGCCCTAACGCATCGACCAATTTTCGCTGGCGCGGCAATAAAAAAGCTAAACCATAAAGTAAGTCTATCGACCAATAGGGAATGATGGTCCATGGCAGCAAGGGAATGTGGCGCTCCCAAGCAAACACCACACTGCTGACTTTTGGCAAACTTGCAGCATACTGATTGGCAAAGCTGTAGGTAATAAAAAACAACGGGGCAAGCAGTGCCAACCAAGCCACCCCGCGCCACCATAAAATCGGAGCAGGCTGAACGTGCGAAAGCGGTTTTGACATATTCACGAACCTAACATTTGAATAAAAGCGTCATCAAGAATCGACCATGAGAAAATGGGATATTGCGTAGCAAAATGTCTTTTTCATGGATGAAAAAGCCAAGCTTACAAGGACGTACTTGCAGCGTTTTTGCTAGCAACATTTCATTTTCTAAGTGTGCAGGATTTCGCTGCTTTCGGTTTCACCTTAGTGGCTCCACCGTCGCAAGCTTATCCCCACTATCAATCCACTTTTTGCGCGATAGAAACAGTAAAAATGCCCATTTCGTCAATGCGCTGCTCAATCTTTTTAAAGCCCGCAGCCGCAACCAGCTGATCCATCTCGGCCTGACTGCGACGACGCATCACCCAAGCTTGGCCTTCACGGTGGCTGGTCAAGGCACGTGCAATCAGCTCTAACTGCGGATGCCAAGGCTGACCGGTATAAATCAAGTAACCGCCCTTTTCCATGCCTTGTGATAAGCCCGCCAACGAGCCCGACACCATAGTGTTATCACCAAATAGCTCATACAAGCCCGATACCACGGCTAAGTTAGGTTTTAGCGCCAGCGCTGCAAGATCGGCCTTATCAAAGGCATCGCCCTTAACAAATTGCACGATATCGCCAAGGCCTTTTTCTTCAATAAGGGCATTACCATCGCGGACATTTATATCACTGTAATCGCGCAGCAAAACAGCTTGCGGCTTCACCTCGGCTTGTTCAATGGCGGCTAAAATATAGCGGCCATGGCCCGCGGCAATATCCACCAGCTTCACTTCGCGCTGTTCATTTTTCAGCTTATCCATCGCCTTAGCGAGTAGCTCTTCTAAATTGACTTTGCGCTGGCGTATACCCTGCCAGCCCACTGAGTTTAAATAGTTTTGGTCAATTAGCTCGCCAATTTTATTAGTGCCTGTCGGCTTGTTGCGATAAACGTAATCTAAGGTGCTGCCCGAATCAAATCCGGTATCAAAGCCCAGCTTCACCCCGGCAGAATAGCGACTGGTAAACGCAAGCGTTGAGCGATAAAAATCCCAAAAACGCGCACGTAATGAACCTTTTGGCAACGGCGCGGCAAGGGATTCAGCCTCGGCGCAAAAATAACCGCTTTTATCGGCGTTAAGTAAATCATTGGTTTTGCGCGGCTCGGCAAAGCGCTGCTCAACAAAACGTTTAATGCGGGCTAATGCTTGTGGCCGCGCCAGCTCACCTAAGGTGTCATGATAAAAGCCAGGCAGAATGTGCTGCTCTTTACAATCGCTGCTTAAGCGTTCAAAAAATTGCTGCTGTGGCTTGCGACGTACCACCCAATCATCGCCTGAAATCAATAGCTGAGTGGGCACATTGATCGCAGCAGCATCAGCCACCACGCGTTTAGCTGCGTCGTGCAACCCTAAAAGCATTTGCACCGAGATAGGTCTAGCAATCAAAGGATCGTTATCAAAAGACGCAATACGCTCGGGGTCGTGCGTTAAAAACTTCGCCTTAACGTAGCTGTTAACAAAGAAGTTGCCTTTAAACTGCTTTAACAAACGCAGACCCGGTATGGCAAACGGCACATATAATTTAATGCTAAATGCCGGTGATGCTAACACCAACGCGCGAATATTCGGCGCGTAATCATGTACCCAAGTCGAGGCCAATACCGCGCCCACACTTTGCGCTAATACAATCGTTTGCTCAATATCCACTTGATGCTGCGCCGCTAAATGGTCCATAAAGGTTTGCACATCACGCACACTGGTGCCAAAGCTTGGGCTGTCACCGCGCTCACCAGGCGATTCACCATGACCACGGGCGTCCCAAGCAAAAAAGTCACAATCATCAAGGCCCAGTTCATCAACTAAATGTGCCATTCGCCCGCTGTGCTCATGGCCACGGTGAAACATCACCACCGTTTTACGCACCCCTTGATTTGGCGATTTTGCGGGCCAGTAACGGTATTTCAGCGCGACGCCATCATGAGTTGTAAAACTTAAGAGGGTTTCTTTTTCATTGATAGCCTCAGCAGCACTCTCTGAGTTTTCAACAACCTCCGCAACGGTTTGATTAGCTAAATCCTCTGTCTCAGGTCTATCAAGGGTTGCGTCATGTTCTGTAACGGTATTCATAATGCGTTTCCTAATTTGCAAGCTGTTAAAATAAACAGCTGAAAAATAATGACCTAGGTTGGTTCCGTTAAACGTGAGTAGCTGACTCAGCTAAACCGCGTCGAACCCGATTGACTATGGTAATGAGCAGTAATAACAAAGTAATAACTAAAATGGTGTTAAACCAAAAAGTTGAAAGCCAATTTAAGGGCCAAAGTGTCGCCAATAAACCAAATACAAAGGCGCGATCGCTTTTTCCCATCGGGCCATCGTAGCGCCGAGAAGCACCAATCATTAAACCCAGCACACCGGCAAACTCACTTAAGCTAGCCAAGAAGATAATCCCTAGCACCAAGGCGGGCTCAATACCAACCAGCAAAGCGAAAGGTAAAAAGAGTGCGGTGTCAGCAATCACATCAGACAATTCATTAAGGTAAGCGCCAAGACTAGACTGCTGTTTGAATTCTCGCGCCAACATGCCATCAATAGCATTAAACGCCATGCGCAAGAACATCCAAATCGGTAACAGAAAAAACCAGTTGGCATTTAAGGAGGGTAAACATAAAAAGCCGCCGAGTAGCAAAGAAATAACCATGGCCAGCAGCGTGACTTGATTAGCCGTCACGCCACGCTGATAAAGCCAACTCACACTCGGGCGCAGCAAACCCTGAAAGCGTGATTTTAATTTATAAATGGACAAATTTAAGCGCCTCACAGCACATGGGGAGTTTATATTAACGAATTAATAACAATCGTTTAAAGCAATAAACCTAATTGAGGCGCAGATTATCAAAGCAATTGTTCGAGTCAATTTACTTATCATGCTTTTGTGAAGGTAAAATAAAAAAACTAACGCTTTATTGCGCTAACCATACCAATAGTACAGATAGTGTTACCGTGCTTAACATCGTCGACATCAGTATCGCCGCAGCTAACACGCCTTTAATTCGCTCTGCTTGTGGATGATTTAGATAACGCTGAGCAAATGCATAACTGCTAACACCTACAGGTAACGCCGCTGCTAGAATAGCTGTAGTCGACCATAACGGTTCGAGCTCAAAACAAAAAAGCACTAAACAAGCCACCAATAGTGGAAATATGCCCATTTTAAATGCCACTAAAAGTAATGCAGCAGAAAGGTGTCCATAAATTCGATATTGAGTTAATGACATACCCAATACGACAAGAGCCAATGGTATCGCCGCCTCTCCCACTAAGCTAATAGTTTTGAACAACGGCGGGTAAACCACAATATCAAGCAGATTAAACATCGCTCCAGCCAGTAAGCTTGCGGTGATAGGACCTAATAACAATTGTTTTAAAATGGTAAATAAACTTTGTCCTAAACGATGCAGAGATAATTGCTGCCATTGGGCGGTCACCTCCCCCAAAGTAAACAAGACCAAATTATGTATCGATATGAGTATAAATAAGGGCAGTAACGCCGCCTCACCTAAGCCGTAAATCGTTAGGGGAATGCCAATAATAGCAATATTTGAATAGACGCAGCCCATGGCAAAAATACTTTGCGCAACATGCTGATAAGAAAAATATTTTTTTACAATATGAACCGCTATCACAAACACCAGCAATAGTGCGCCATAATAAGCGCATAAAAAGGTCCAAGGAATGGGAGATGGTACAACGGCTTTAGCAACACTAACGAACAATAAAGCCGGCAAGGCATAAGTGAAAACAAACTTACTTAACGCTTGTGACTCCGCAGACGTAACTAAGCGAGACTTAACTAGACAAAAACCTAGTAAAGTTAACACTAACGGTGGTAATACAACATCGATTACTGGCAAAACACCCTCAAAAACGGCGACAGAGATAAGCAATCCCAATCAATAAAAAAGCCAACCTAAAAATCTAAGCTTTGAACAAATAAAATGAACAATATCACACACTGATAGGCTTAACCCGAGTGAAGGTTAATTAAAGTTAACAAAGCCTCTGCCATTGCGCCATGTCAACTGCTAACATATCGCTTAATTAAGCATGCTAGTTTAATAGTATCTAACAACCCGTTTTTATCTTTGATGCAAGCAAGGGATATATACCCTGTGGATTCCATGGACAACACTCAAGACAATGCTGAACAGGCATCTATTCCCGTTCAATCACAATATTCAATCGGCAAAATTATCAAATTACTATTTATTGTCTTGTCACTGCTAGTAGCAGTAATGGTTATCTATGAGACAAAAACTTCACATTTTCAATCTGAATTCATTTCAAACTACGCTAGAACACTCACTTATGAGGTAAAAGAAGGCCCCAGTGACAGTATCGTTTTTCCCAATCAAGGGCCTTTTGATCAACGCTTAGGCTACGTAAAACTGCCGATGATCCAGTCAAGGTTATTAGAACGAGGCTATGAAGTTGCTCAGCAAGCACACTTTAGCCCTGCTCTATTACACTATGCTAACCAAGGCTTATTCCTCCCTTACACTGAAAAAGTACAAACAGGCCTGACTTTGCAAGACTGTAGCGGTGCGCCGTTTTATCGCTATAACTATCCTTATCATTACTATCCAAGCTTTGATCAAGTACCGCCTTTGGTTATTAAGTCGTTACTCTTCATTGAAAATAAGCACTTGCTTAGTAGCGAAAATCCACTCGCTAATCCGGCTGTTGATTGGCCACGATTTGCCATGGCGGCATTTACCCAAGTCACTAAAGCATTGGGTTTGCCTGGCCAATCAGCAGGGGGCAGTACACTTGCGACTCAGGTAGAAAAATATCGTCACTCAGAAGATGGCTTAACCGATTCTCCGACAGAAAAAATCAGGCAAATGGTGTCGGCCAGCGTACGCTCTTATCACTTAGGCCCAAACACCCTAGCGGCGCGAAAATTAGTGGTATGGGCATACTTAAACTCTGTGCCCCTATCTGCGGCTCCGGGCTACGGTGAAGTACACGGCGTTGGCGATGGTCTATGGGTATGGTTCGGCGCTGATGTCGCTGAAGTTAATCGCTTATTAGACCCAAGTAAAAATCAAGATGACACGTTGAAAGATATTGGCTTAGCGCTGCGCCAAATTGTGTCTTTGATGATCGCCCATCGCCGCCCTTCTTACTACTTGACCTCTGGGAGAGAAGACTTATCGCGCCTAACGGACAGCTATTTGCGTATCTTTATGCAGCAAGGCATGATCTCTGGGCAGTTAATGGCTGCCACTTTAGAAGCAAAAATTAACTATCGAGATTTTAAAAAAAATCCAGCTTTAATGCGGATAGAAAGCAGTAAAGGCTTACAACTGACTCGCACGCGTTTAAGTCAATTATTAGGAAGCCAATTTTATGATTTAGACCGCATGGATCTTAGCGCAAATACAAGTTTGAACATTCCCCTGCAGCGCGATGTTTCCAGTTATCTAGCGCAATTAGCAAAACCTGAATTTGCCCAACAAATAGGCCTACTGGGCAACCGACTACTCACCTCAGAGAAGACCGCTGACGTCAATTACAGCTTCACTTTAATGCAACAGTCAGAGCAAGGTTTTAAAGTTCGGGTACAAACGGATAATACTAACCAACCCTTTGATATTAACGAAGGCAGTAAGCTAGAGTTAGGCTCTACCGCTAAAATACGTGTGCTGACCACCTACTTGGAGATCATCGCAGAGCTACATGAAACCTATGCTGACTTGAACGATATCAGTTTACGGAAAATTAGCATTCCCAAACAAGATATACTCAGTCGTTGGGCCGTTGATTACCTCAGTAAAAGCAAAGACCGCGATCTATCAAAGATGCTCAATGCTGCGCTCGAACGAAAGTATTCAGCGAACCCCAATGAGCGCTTTTTCACCGGTGGCGGGATGCATAGCTTTAACAATTTCAGCGCCAAAGATAACCAGCGCCATGCGACCATGATTGACTCGCTACGTGAGTCATTGAACTTGCCTTTTGTACGTTTGATGCGTGATATTGTGCGCTATAGCACCTACAAAGATGAAAACCGCACCCGCTTACTGGAAGATGATAAAAACCCACAGCGTCAAGAGTATTTGTCGCGCTTTGCCGACCGAGAAGGCAAGACTTTCCTACGTCGGTTTTGGCAAAAATATACCGGTAAATCAGATGCTGAACAGTTTGATATTTTTCTTAATGGTTTAAAGCAAACACCCGCAAGGTTAGCGGCAGTACATCGCTATATTTTACCCCATGCCAGTCAAGCCGAATTTAATGCTTTTATTCTTCAACGCCTACCGAATAAAGAGCTCGATAATAAAACCCTAGTGCAATTGTATAAACGCTATTCACCAGGTCAATACTCACTTCCCGATCAAGGCTATATCGCGCGAGTACACCCACTAGAACTTTGGCTCTTGGGGTATTTAATGCAAACCGATAATGTGACCTTATCCGATGCTATAGCAGCAAGCCAAGTTCAACGCCAAGAGGTCTATGGCTGGCTATTTAAGACTCGCCATCGCACCGCACGGGATTCACGCATTCGAACCATGCTCGAAGTAGAAGCTTTTTTAGATATTCATCAACGCTGGGCAAAAGTGGGCTACCCCTTTGACCACCTTGTCCCTTCCCTAGCAACCGCTCTAGGTAGCTCGGGCGATCGCCCTGTTGCCCTCGCGACCCTACTTGGCATCATTCAAAATGGCGGAATAAAATATCCAACTCAGCGCATCGAAAAGTTGGCCTTTGCCGATGATACCCCTTATCAGAGTCACTATAACCCCAAACCCATTGCCGGCGAGCGAGTAATGCGAATTGAAGTAGCGCAAGCACTTAAAAACGCACTAGCAGAAGTAGTCAATGCTGGCACCGCAAGACGCTTAGCAGGAGCATTTATCCAAGCGGATGGTGAATTATTAACAGTAGGAGCTAAAACCGGCACCGGTGATAACCGTATTGAAACCTTTGGGCGGGGCGGACAAGTAACCAGCTCTGTAGCACGTAACCGCACAGCGACCTTAGTCTTTTATATTGGTGATGATTACTTTGGCACCTTAACAGCTTATGTGCCGGGCAGTGCATCTGATAACTTTACTTTTACATCAGCGTTGCCAGTACAGGTGCTAAAAGGTATGGTCCCTATGCTCATGCCCTATCTTGACAAGTCCATCGCAAACGGCGCACATTACTGTCATTAACTCAAATCTGAATAACATAAATGATTATCAACCTAGAAGCTTTTTTGCTTGCGATAACAATATTGACCCTAACTCCGGGGTTAGACACGGCACTTGTCATACGTAATACCAGTCGCGCAGGAGTAACCGCGGGATACATGACAAGTCTAGGAATATGCTTCGGTTTATTTGTTCATGCTACCTTTTCAGCTATCGGGATTTCGGCCATATTAATGCAATCAGCAGAGTTATTTCTGCTCATCAAGTGGGCTGGCGCAGCCTATTTAATTTGGCTCGGCCTTAGTAGCTTTAAGTCACTGTTACAAGGTCAAAAAAATACGATTCATTTGCAACAAGTAAAGACGCCTTTAAAACACCAAAAAGCTTTTCGTGAAGGATTTTTATCAAATGTATTAAACCCAAAGACCGGTATTTTCTATTTAGCGTTTTTACCCCAATTTATTAATCCTGAATACTCACCATTGTTGCAATCATTGCTGATGGCAGGCATTCATTTCATTATCGCAATGGTTTGGCAATGTGGCTTGGCTAGCACACTCAATAAGGCAAAAAACTTACTACAAAGCCGGGCTTTTTTAGCTTGGATGGAAGGAATAACGGGCACAGTGTTACTCCTTTTAGGGGTGAAATTACTGCTTGAAGAATGACAAAGCCTTAACTTATCGGCCTAAGTGTTGATCAATTAACTCGGCGAGTTTTTCATTAAGATGGCTTTCAAATTCATCTAATTCTTTACCAAATAATGCTAGGTACTTACACGCTTGTTGATAGGTTAAATTCTTGGCTGCAAGTTGATACTGAGTCTCTGGCAAGGATTTATCGTAACGTGGCACGATTAACCAATGGACAAAGTCACGATCTATTTCCGTAAACTCTTGCTCAGCAAAGCGGCAAAACTCCTCAATGTAATTTTTCCCATCAGGCCCTAAACAACCAGGCTCTACACGACATAAAACCGTTAGTTTTTTCTCATCTGGCAATATTTGATTTTGGCTCATTCATTAGCAACTTAAATACTATTAATATGCCAAGTGTAGGTTATCTAGCCAGCCAGTTAAAGTTGATATTGTTCAGAACATCGCCAGTGAGCGATGGGCTTGTATCGATAAGAGAGCAACTTGTGAGCAAATTCATAGTATTCAAATAAACAATGTGACATCTACTGTTTAGGCTTATTTTTCTCTTCAATCCACTGCGACATGTATTGGGTGCTTTTCATACTGTGATGGCGCAACATCGCGCCAGTAAAATTAGCGCTGCGGTGCTCAGACAAGTGAGCTTGTAGTGCATTAATACGCGCAATTAGCCTCTTACCTAACTCGCTAGCGTCATACACCTGCTCAAGTAATGGCTGGCAGGCATCTTGGGCTTTCTGCCAAAACGCTTCATCTTGATATAAAGCGATCGCTGCCGCTATCAACTCATCATCGTTATTGGCAATCAAACCCGGCCAAGGCATGCTGTTGGTCATGCCTTCTGCGCCAATATCTGTGGTCACACTCGGCGTGCCCATTTGCATAGCATCAATGAATTTACCTTTAATACCCGCGCCAAAACGCAGCGGTGCAAGGCACACTCGCGCTTTTGCCATCACAGCAAAGGCATCATCGGCCCAGCCTTTTACTAAAAAACCTGCCTTCGGGTTATTAAGTGCGGTGGCTTTTGGCGGTGGGTAAGAGCCATAAATATGCAGCTGTGCATCTGGACATTGCTTGCGGATCGCAGGCCAAATTTGGCTTAACACTAATACCGCGTCCCAGTTAGGGGCATGCCGAAAGTTGCCAATACTAATAAAGTGCTGGCGCTCGTTAAAACCAAGCCGAGGTTGCGATGTGGTTTTTGGCTCAATCATAAACGGCAGATGATGCAGTAGTGCGCTGGGCACCTTAAACGTCTCCGCCAATAGCGTCATTTCATAACTAGAGATAATCAAAGACAAGTCACAGCGGTAAATGGCCGCGATTTCACGCTTAGCCAGATCGGAATGTAGGTCTTGCGGCATCAACTCGCGTTGCTTTTTCACCGCTTCACGGCGTGCATTACGTAAGCACTGTAAGTCTTCGGTATCTAAAATGCGCAGCGCGTTAGGGCAGTTTTTTTCCACCCGCCAGCCAAATTGCTCCTCCATCATAAAACGGTCAAACATAACCACGTCAGGTTGCAATTCACTAATAAACGCATCAAACGAGCTGCAATTTAAGGCAATGCTTTCGCTGGCAATATCTTCTTCGGCTAAATCAACCATGTGTTCGGTGCGCTGCGCGGGACTCGCAAACGTAACTTGCCAGCCTTGACGTTTAAATAAACGCAGCAGCGACATCATGTGGCTGCCAGCCGCTGACGAATTTGGCTCAGGCCAAACATAACCAATCACTAAAATTTGTTGCATCTGTTACTACTCACTTAAAGTGGATTGATTAAATCGACCATCAACTGAACGCTGCGATTACCACGAAACTCATTAATATCAAGGCGATAAGCTATTTCAGCCCAACGCACCATAGGGTTAGGCCAAAGGGCTAGATCTACATTAAATGCAATAGCATCAATGGCCACGCCACCCGCTTCTGGCTCCAGCACCAGTTTTAAATGCTTTTGTCCAACTAACCTTTGTTGTAACAATTTAAACTTGCCATCAAACAAAGGCTCAGGAAAGGCTTGCCCCCAAGGGCCGGCAAATTTAAGTAATTGAGCCAATTCTAAATTGAAGGCCTGTGGCGCCAGTGGGCCATCACTTAATAAGCTACCTTGTAGCACCGAGGGACTAATATGCTGATCGATAACTTGATTAATTTTGTCTTTAAAATCAGCGAAGTGCGCCAATGGCAATGATAATCCCGCCGCCATGGCATGGCCGCCAAATTTATGGATCAAGCCAGGGTTTTGCGTATCAACCTGATCCAACATATCACGCATGTGAATACCGGGAATTGATCGTGCCGACCCTTTAATCTCTCCTTCACCCGCACTGGCAAAGGCAAGGGTTGGTCGATAGTAGCGCTCTTTAATACGCGATGCCACTAAACCGATCACCCCTTGATGCCAGTCTTCTTGATATAAGCAAATTGCCGTTGGAATATCGAACTCATCCAGCTCAATTTTTTGCAGGCTATTGATTGCTTCTTGTTGCATGCCCGTTTCTATCTCGCGGCGTTCTCGGTTTAGCGTGTCTAGCTCAACTGCTAGGCTGCGCGCTTGAGGTAAATCATCACACAACAATAGTGACACACCTAAGCTCATCTCATCTAAACGGCCTGCGGCGTTAATACGTGGCCCCAATGCAAATCCTAGATCTGACGCCACTAACTGCTGCTGGTTTTTACCCGCCACTTCAATCAACGCTTGAATACCCGGACGACAGCGCCCTGCGCGAATGCGACCAATACCTTGATGAACCAGAATACGATTATTCGCGTCAAGGGGCACTACGTCCGCAACCGTGCCTAAGGCAACAATATCTAACAAGCAAGCCAAGTTAGGCGGTGTACCATGAAAACCATCACGCTGACTAATGTACTGGCGCAGCGCCAGCATCAAGTAAAACGCGACCCCAACCCCAGCCAAATTTTTGCTCGGGAAGCCACAGCCATGTTGATTGGGGTTGACGATGGCATCGGCATTGGGTAATTCTAAACCCGGTAAATGATGATCGGTAACCACTACTTGTAAGCCCAGTGCTTTAGCTGCACTCACCCCTTGAATACTGGAAATACCATTATCAACCGTGACAATCATGGCCGCGCCCATGTCAGCGGCTAGTTGCACGGTTTCAGGACTTAAACCATAGCCATAATCAAAACGATTCGGCACTAAAAAATCAACGTTAGTACAGCCCAACATCTTTAATGCCAATACACACAATGCCGTACTGGTGGCACCATCGGCATCAAAATCACCCACGATGATAATACGCTGCTTAGCATTGATGGCCTGATATAAAAGCTCGCACGCTCTGTCTATACCCATAATGTCCTTAGGCGTAAACAAGGCGCTCGCAGCCATGTTCAACTCACTCGCATCTTTAATGCCCCGATTAGCATAAATCTGCTTTAACACGGGGTGAAGTTCATCAGGTAAAAAGCTAGCGTCGACTGGATCGCGGCGCTGAATACTAAGCTTAGGCATGAATTTAAAGGGCTCTTGAATAAAAAACTAAAAGGCGACCGAAGTCGCCTTATTTAAGTCACAATAAAATGGTTTTATTGGGTTGCTGTCGTTGTCTCTGTCGCCGCGTTGGCTAATTCTTTCGCGGCCATTTGCTCAAGTAAAGCTGATAAGCGATCCGCTGGTACATATCCTGGCTGCATGGTGCCATCCGACAGCACCATGGCTGGAGTACCATTTACACCAAACATACCGCCCAATTCATATTGTTTTAACACATTATTGTCACATGTCTTAGCTGGGATATCTTCACGATTTTTCGCTGCATTCATCGAAGCACGTTGATCCTCAGAACACCAAATAGACACCATGTCACGATAAGTTTGTGAACGCTCACCACCACGTGGGAATGCAAGATATCTAATTGTAATCCCTGCTTTATTGTAATCAGCCATTTCATGATGTAATTTTTGACAGTAACCGCAGTCGGTATCAGTGAAGACGGTAACCACAAACTTTTCGTCTTTCGCAGGGTAAACAATCATGTCTTTTTCAAACGCTTTAAGCTGCTCTGCGCGCAACTTGGCTAGGGATTGCTCAGTTAAGTTAGTGACTTCTGTGTTGACCACTTCAAACAGGTTACCAAACAATAAATATCGACCTGTTGGGTTACTGTAAATAACGCCGCGATCCGTTTTCACTTCATACATACTTGGAATAATACTGCGCTCCAAGCTGAAGGGCTTGACTTCGATAGTCGCTAATTGCTCGCGGATCATCTCAAAGTGTTGTGATTGCTCACGAGCAGCCTCTAAGTCAGGGTGTTCGGCTTTTAATGCGCGCAGCTCAGTGGTGAGATCGCTATTTTTTTGATTTTGCTCATTCAGTGCTTGCTCTAATTGCGCAACACGTTGCTCAGCAGAACTGAGCTGAGCTTGTAAAGCCTTGGTCTGACCATCCGTAGTCTCTGCCATAACGTGGGCGTTTAATCCGCCAATTAATGCTACCGCAATCAAGGTTTTCTTCCACATAACAACTCCAAATACTGGTTGATTTAGTTTAAGAGCCTTCATGGCCATTAAACAAAAAATGGGTATCGCACAATTATGCACAACAAGATAAAAAGCCCAAGTAGTTTATTCCTGTTTGTTGCTGCCAACATTATCACATCATGCTCTCGGATGATGAATTTCATGTAAGCTTTTTAAGCGCTCGCCTGCCACATGGGTATAAATTTGCGTGGTAGAGAGATCACTATGACCGAGTAATAATTGTACTACGCGTAAATCGGCACCATGGTTTAATAAATGAGTCGCAAAGGCATGGCGCAAAGTATGAGGCGAAAGATGGGTACTAATACACGCCACTTTTGCGTAATGTTTGATCCGATGCCAAAAAGTTTGCCGCGTCATAAATTGCGCCCGCGTACTCGGAAACACCACATCTGAGCTGGTTTCTTTTAATAAGCTGGCTCTGGCTTCATTAAAAAATCGCTCTAGCCAATACACCGCTTCCTCGCCCATCGGTACTAAGCGCTCTTTATTACCTTTACCGACAATGCGCACCACACCTTGGCGCAAACTGACTCGGTCGGTACTTAAATTAACCAACTCAGACACTCGTAGTCCAGTGGCATAAAGCAGCTCTAACATGGCTTTATCACGCAGGCCTATCGCCTCTGATAAATCCGGAGCCATGAGTAACGCGTCAACCTCTGATTCGGTTAAATCTGCGGGTAGGTATTTTGGCAGTTTAGGATTCACAATCAATGCGGTGGGGTCGTCTTCACGCAGCTTTTCTCGGCATAAATATTGATAAAAACGACGTACCGCACTTAACAAACGCGCACTCGAGGTCGCTTTATAGCCAGCGTTTTGACGTACACTTAAATAGTCTTGAATATCACTACGCTGTAATGTCAGCAAAGCGTGGCCAGTTTTATCGCACCACAACGCCAAGTGGTTTAAATCATGACGATATGAGGAGGTAGTGTTATCACTTAACCCGCGCTCTAACCACATAGCATCTAAAAAATCGTCTATTAATGAGGACATAATCACGCTGTTATCATTGAATGAGTCAAGATTCTAATCCAGATACTCCTCAATACAAAGTTAGTCGACTCACTACCCTCGCCTCAGTGACCTTTTCCTTGTTAGAATGCGGCTCATATTAACAGGGGGGTAAAAATGAAAATTGGCTTGTTTTATGGTTCTACAACTTGTTACACCGAAATCGCGGCAGAAAAAATTCGTGATGCCATCGGTGAGGAGCTGGTTGATCTTTTTAATATAAAAGAAACCCCACTGAGCAAAACCCAAGATTACGACGTGCTAATTTTAGGTATTTCCACTTGGGATTACGGCGAGCTGCAAGAAGACTGGGCTGAGCTTTGGCAACAGTTAAATGGCCTGACAGTGCAAGGCAAAATCATTGCGTTATATGGTATGGGCGACCAAGAAGGCTACAGCCAATGGTTTCAAGATGCCCTCGGCATGCTACATGATGAACTACTGCCACAAAACCCAACGTTTATCGGCTACACCAGTGTTGACGGTTATAAATTTGAAGCTTCTAAAGCGCTCACTGCAGACGCCAGTCAATTTGTCGGCCTCGCCTTAGATGAAGATAATCAATACGATTTATCGGACGAGCGCATTCAAAACTGGGCCATTCAAGTGCTTACTGAAATTCAGCAGCATATATAATTGCCGCTACTCGCTTACTGTGCAAGCACTAAGGCGAGTATCACTTTTGCTAAAAAATATTCGAGCCAGCTCCTGTTTTGATGACTTCTTTGTTAGCTATGAATCACTTAAACGTTATGATTCGGACTCAAACTAGGATTGAGAGATATTTTCAAGGAAGAGTCATGGCTTACCGACTGTTAAAAATACAACATTTATTGCTATTAACCACCTTTCTTATCGCGAGCATGTTGATCCATAACACAGCCCAAGCCGCTGTCTATAAATGCCAAGTAAGCGGAAAAACCGTTTACCAATCCTCGCCGTGTTTCAAAGGTAAACAAACCGTCTTAAAACCTACCAAGCATGATACAGGGTTACATGCCTCTTGGTTTTCGCGTCCACCACTACTACCCGATACCGCCACATGCAGCGGTGACATATGTCAATGCGGCACGCAAACACTACCTTTAAGTGCTGACAGCCAAGCCAATGTTGAAAAATCGCTCTCGGGCCTAATCAATGACTGGCAACAGCACCATGAGCTCTACCAAACCTATCTTAACTTGTCGGATGAAGAACAAAAAATTTCAAACCAAAGAGCCGATATTGCTAATAGCGCCTGTATGATCGCCATGCATCAAACGTTACTCAATCAATCCTACCTTGAAGTCATCAATCCAAAAGCAACACCCCCCCTCTCCGAAGAGGAGTTAAACGCTAAGCTTGCTGAACGTTGCTCGCAAGGTTTAGATGATGATATGCCTTTGAATGAAGCAGAGATCAAGTTTAATCAATGTGTAAGTGTTGAAAAAGATAACAACAATCGCCTAATTGAACAGCAAGCAGCGAGTAATAACGCGCCGAAATTTCCAACTCAAGTCGCAACATTAAAGTTAAAAAATCCTTATGAAATTGAATAAATTACCAATAAAAAAATTAAATTTAGCATTATTATACCTAGTAACCTTAACACTGCTTATTTCCTACCCCGCCCTTAGTGCGGTTTATAAATGCCAGGTAGGCGGCAAAACCATATACCAATCAACGGGCTGCTTAGAAGGAAAGGAAATTCAGCTTAAATCTTCGCAACATGCGACAGGGTTACACGCCTCTTGGTTTAAGCGACCAGCGCTGCAACAGGCAACAGCCTTATGTGGTGCACAATCTTGCCAATGTGGCGATGTATTAGTTAATAATCAAAAAGAGCCAAAATATACCTTGATGAATGCCCTCGCTGATTTGCCCGAAAAATGGCGCTTCTATCATCAAGAATATCAACGTTATCAAGACATGGAAAATAGGGAAAGTTTCCCTGCGCAAAAGAGCAACTTGGCAGAATCAGCCTGCCGGATTGCGATTAACCAAGCCTTGATAGAAAAGTACTACAGCTCAGTCATGTCCGAAACTCAGGCGCAATATAAAACAGCGAAGGCTGCATATGATGAGGTTAATAATAGATGTGTTAAGCCCGATGAAACGGGCTGGACGCAAAGTGACGCAGCAAAAGAATATGTAAAATGCAGCAAAGCAAATATGGCGGCGCAAAACAAAGCAAATAAAAAACTCAGAAGCCAAGGCTGGCATAAGTCATTGTTAGCTGACGCTGCCATTTTACAACAACCCAATCCTTACTAATCAACCAAGTAGCAGCGCGCCAACAAGAGGCGCGCTGCTAGACAATATGCTGTTTCAAGCCAAAAAAAGAACTCAGCTTTAAATTATGCCCGCGACAATGCAGCTTTTTGACAAGGTACTTTTTTAAACGCCAAAAGCGCAATAACCAACGCGACAGCAGTGGGTAGCAACCAAGCCAGCCCTTTATCAAATAGCGGTAAAAAATTAAAAGCATGCATATCTAACCCTGCCACTTTTAAACCATCCAGCACACCAAACATCAATGCAATGGATAATACAAACTTATATGACAAACCTTTATTACCCAGTTTTTCTTGTACGAATGTTAAAGCTATCAGCGCGATGGTTACCGGATAAACAGCAAATAGCACTGGAATAGATAGCGTAATAAGCTGAGTTAACCCGACATTTGTCACCAAAGCACAAACAACACAGTTAATAAGTACCAAATAGGTATAGTTCCAATTGGGCTTCAATTTAGTCAGAAACGCAGTCATAGCACTGACTAGACCCACCGCGGTAGTTAAGCAAGCCATGACCACCACAGCCGCTAGCGCATAAGTGCCGCGCTCTTCGAACATGCCAAACACATAAATAGTTAGAATATCAGAGCCTGACTGAGCGCCTGCTGCAATCACTTGACTCGTTGCGCCTAAGTAAAATAAAGAAATGTAAACAAAAGCCAAACCTGCGGCTGCAATACAGCCCGCAATGATTAGATATTTGTATATATAAGACTTCGCGGTGACGCCCTTACCGGTAAGCACATTAACAATCAGCATACCAAACACCAATGCGCCAAAGGTGTCCATGGTGTTATAACCTTCTAAGAAACCTTTAACAAATGCATCGTTGGCATAATCAGCATTGGGCGTGCCCAGCTCACCTAACGGCGCCATAAAAACAGCTACCGCCAGTGCTAACAGTAATAGCACCAAAAGAGGCGTTATAAATTTACCCACGTAATCAAGTAGCTTGCCCGGTTTAATCGACAACCACGCTACTAGAGCGAAAAACACGACAGAAAACAAAGCTAAATAATCTTGCTCAATAAAGGGTTTAATGCCGATTTCATAAGCAACTAAGCCAGTACGTGGCGTGGCAAAGCTAGGGCCAATAATGATATATACCGCTAATGCTAAGGTGGTGGCGAGGGATACAGGTAAATGCTTAGCCATGGTGCTAATTCCCCCTCCCGCCTTTGCTACCGCAATCAGAGTGAGTAAAGGCAAACCCACCGCAGTGGCTAAAAAGCCCAGCATTGCAGGCACCATCTCAGCTCCTGCATGAGTACCAGCTAAAGGGGGGAAAATAATATTGCCGGCCCCGAGAAAAAATGCAAACGTCATCAGCCCAAGACTGAGTATGTCTAGACTACTTAACCTGTTATTCATCTTGTTGTGTTCCTGTTTATTATAATAAGTTAGTCAATTACAAGCTAATACGCATAAAAACCAAACAATAAGGTTAACGCAGCCATAAAAACCAATATTGATACTAGCTACAGGATAAAGAAAGAAACCACAGGTTCAAGTATGCAGATACATATAGATGAAATAAAATATAACCAAGATCAAACTTTGCCAACATAAAGTCTAATAGTGCTACATTTTAAGGTAGTACTCCCTAGTTAAATTGATGAAATCAGCAGAATAACCACCATCATCACTATGGATAAATAACTGAGATAAGCATAACGCTTGAGCTTGCTTACTTAAACTGAATAACATGCGATGAGGCTGGCTGCGTTTCTTAGTCATCACATCGACACGATGGACTAAATGCAAGCCCACCTCACTTGCCATGTCGATATACTCTAGCGCGACATCAAATGGCAACACCAAATCACAGCGCCCACTAGGCGATAACAGCAGTAAAATTGCCTGCATCAAATCTCGCTTGTTTAAGCTGCCGTTATGGCGCGCTTTTGCTCTGGCTTGGTCGGGAAAATCTTGTCCGGCCGGAAAATACGGAGGGTTAGAAACAATCAGATCAAACTGCTGCTGATATTGAGCTTGGGCAGCAAATCCCTGAAGCGTTTCACACCTCACTTTAACTTTGTCAGGCCAAGGGCTATTTGCTACATTTTGTTCTGCCTGTGCGGCCGCATTAGGATCAATTTCGATGGCCACAATGTGGCTATCAGGCTGCGCTTTCTGTGCCAGTTGTAAGGCAATCAGTCCACTACCGGTGCCAATATCTAAGATTCGACCCGCCAGCCCAACCTCTGCCCATGCGCCTAACAAAATGCCATCCGTTCCTACTTTCATCGCACATAAGTCATGTTCAATATGAAATTGTTTGAACGTGAATCCACGGCTTTTGACCATTTAGCTTGCTCCGATAAAAATTTCGCTACAATCTAGCAAAGCTATTCAACAACAACCACTAACTTGTCATACCCAAGTAGAGCGAGATCCTCTATAATCCCCCTCCAATTTAGTTACACTGGAAATCACTATGTCTTTTGCCGATCTTGAGTTAGATCCCCTACTCGTCGATGCCTTAACCAGCATGGGGCTCGACAAGCCAACAACTATCCAACAAGAAGCCATTCCTCATGCGTTGGATGGCCGCGATCTAATGGCAAGCTCACCCACTGGAACCGGCAAAACGTTAGCGTTTTTATTACCCGCTATCGAGCACATGCTAAATTTCCCAAGACGCAAACCCGGTTCACCTCGGGTGCTCATTCTCACGCCAACGCGCGAATTAGCAGTACAAATTCAAGTTGAAGCCACTAAGCTGTGTAAAGATACTCCACTTAAAGTCGGTGCTATTATCGGCGGTATTAGCTACCAAACCCAAGAAGAAGTGTTAACTAAAAACATGGATCTAGTGGTCGCTACACCTGGGCGCTTAATGGAATACATTGAGCAAGAAGCTTTTGACTGTCGCGAAATAGAGATTCTTACCTTAGATGAAGCAGATCGCATGCTAGACATGGGCTTTATTAGCACCATGGAACGCATCGCTGAAGAGGCGCGTTGGCGCAAACAAACCTTCTTGTTCTCTGCAACATTAGAAGGAAAAGGGCTGCGTCAATTTGCTGAAAAAATCCTAAAAGAGCCTATCAGTATTGAATCTGCCGCGCCGCGTAGCGAGCGCGCCAAAATTATTCAATGGGTTCACTTAGCTGACAACATTAACCATAAGTTTGAACTGCTAAAAGCAACCTTAAAAAAAGAAGAAGTACAGCACGCTATTGTATTTGTTAAAACCCGCGATCGCTTAACTGAACTAGTGACAAAATTAGAAGAAGCTGGCATTAAATGTTGTTTCTTGCGTGGTGAAATGGAGCAGTCAAAACGCACCACCGCCATCATGCGCTTTAAAACCGGTAAGGTGAATGTACTGGTTGCTACCGATGTTGCCGCCCGCGGTATTGACGTGCCTGAAATTAGTCACGTGATTAATTATGACATGCCGCGCACTGCCGATATTTACTTACACCGAATTGGTCGAACCGCGCGTGGTGGTCGCAAGGGCACGGCAATTTCATTAATTGAAGCTCATGATGTAGAAATGCTCGCAAAAGTTGAGCGTTACATGAAAGAGCCAATTAAACGTCGCATTATTGAAGGGTTGCGACCTAATAATAAAGAGGCCGCTGTGCCCGCGAAGAAAAAGCGCGCCCCACTGAAAACCGATACCAAAAAAGCCACAGTTAAAATAAAAAGCAAGTCGAAAAAAGATAAAGGTAAACCGAGCTGGGCTAAAAAAGCAGCCAAATCATAAAAAATAGCTTTTAGTGCTCACTCTTACAGCAAGCAATGATGTAAGGGTGAGTTATATTTACTATAAAGGTACTGTTTTTTAAACAAAAATAAATCCGATATCAAGCCAACTTTAACTATTTAGTACTAAACTATGGATTAACCTTGGTCATATTCGGAGCACTGTATGCTATCAGTGGATGATTACTTTTCCCCGACATCTGTCGACCTTGATCTCGCATTTCTTTGGCAGAACATTGCTGAATATTACCTAACTGAAGAACACAATTTAGTAAAACAACTGCAATATTATGCCAGTATCAGTAGTTGGGAAATGTCTAAAACGACCCATCTAGCCGCTACCATAGTGGGTAAAATAAGAGCCGATCATCGCCACACCAATCTAACAGAAGCGTTTTTACAGGAGTACCACCTGAGTAGCCAAGAGGGAGTTATGCTAATGTGCTTAGCTGAAGCCTTGATGCGCATTCCCGACTCAGAAACTGCAGATGCCTTAATCAGAGATAAACTAACCCAATCTGATTGGTCGTCACATTTACAACATTCCGATTCTTTTTTAGTTAACGCTTCCACTTGGGGATTATTACTGACGGGTCGGATCACACCACTAGACAATCCAACACAGAGCATAAAACAAACCATTAAGTCTTTGGTTAGCAGTCTCACTGAGCCCATCGTTCGCAAAGCCCTAAACCATGCAATGCGCCTAATGGCACACCAATTCGTTATGGGGAAAAACATTACCAATGCCCTGCAACAGGGTCTTAAATATACGAATGACCCACGTTTTGGCAATAAACCACATTTAAATTTCGATATGCTCGGTGAGACAGCCATCACCAGTGAAACTGCACAACATAATTTGGCCGCACAAATTCAAAACCTCCACCAGATCGCAAAGCATAACCAGCAAAATCAACGTCAGGATTCAATTTCGATAAAGCTTTCAGCATTGCACCCCAGATTTGCGCCAAGCCAATCTCAACGGGTATTAACTGAGCTAAAAGATAATTTATTACAACTACTTACTCTGGCAAAAAGTCTCAATGTGGCGGTGACTATCAATGCTGAAGAATCTGAACGCCTTGATTTGTCACTGCAGGTATTTAGGGAAGTATTCCAAACCACAAGTTTAATGGGCTGGGGCCGATTTGGGCTCGCTGTGCAAGCTTATTCAAAACGCGCACTGAGCGAACTAGCCTGGTTGACAGCGCTGGCCAAAAAGCACCACACTCCGATTCAAGTTAGGCTGGTAAAAGGGGCTTATTGGGATACCGAAATTAAAAACAGCCAACACTTAGGACTGGCGAACTATCCCGTTTTTACGAGTAAGGCCGCGACTGATATTAACTACCTCTGCTGCGTAAGGTATTTGCTATCGAGTCATGTTCGACCCTATTTGCAGGCCCAATTTGCCACTCATAACGCTCATACAGTTGCCGCCATCGAAGTGATGGCCAATGGCCAAACGGTAGCGTTTCAAAAACTACTGGGTATGGGCGAAGCTCTTTACCACCACCACCCGCAACCTAACTTGCGCGTTTACGCTCCCGTCGGTCATTATCAAAGTCTGCTGCCCTATTTGATTCGCCGCTTATTGGAAAATAGCGCTAATAATTCATTTTTAAGTGCCATCACCAATAAAAACGTCCCTATAAGTGAACTGATTAAACACCCGGTTGACCAATATTTTGACTCCCACCATACCAGTAACGCTCATTTCCCCCTGCCATCTGACCTATTTGGTCCAGCGCGAAAGAACAGTGCTGGCATTAACTTTGCCTGTAATCGCACTCTGGATTATTGGCAAAAACGTGTCACACCATACTTTAATGAACAATACATTAGTGGCCCTATTATTGACGGTGAAGCAATATTTCTTGACACGGATGGAAACATTCACCTCGCAGATCGAAACCAAAAGGAAATGACCAAGCCCTATCAACTTGATGAAGTAATGGGTAAACAAATTGAGGCGTCACAGGAAGATATACATCGAGCCTATAAGGTCGCTTTAAATGGTTTTATTCCTTGGTCACAGACTAACATTGAAATGCGCGCGAGTTTACTCAACAAACTAGCGGATAAACTTGAGCTACAGACTCCGAAATTGACGGCATTGTGCATGATGGAAGCTGGAAAAACACTATTTGATGCCCATTGCGAGCTGCGAAAATCGATCGATTATTGCCGCTATTATGCTGATCAAGGCTTGTCGTTATTTCAGCAATCACCATTATCTATGCCCTCTTTAACGCCCACAAACTGGCGTAGAAAAGGCCAAGGCGTTTGGCTATGCATTAGCCCATGTAGTGAACCGCTGGCTGTGTTTGTTGGCCAAGTCTGCGCAGCCTTGATCTGTGGCAATACCGTTATCGCCAAACCCGCCCCAGAATCAAGTCTAATTGCCTATCAAGTGATTAAACTCATGCTGAGTGTTGGTTTTCCTCCTTATACTATTCAGCTCTTGCCAGGCACAGACAAGGTCGCGAAGCAGCTTTCAACGCAGCCTAACCTAGCCGGTATCGCCGTGACAGGTCGTCTCACAACAGCACAACAGATTCAACAAGCTTGCTACCAAAGCAAGCCTCCCTTTCCAAAACTAATAGCTGAAACTTCGGGAGTAAACTGCATGCTAGTGGACAGCTCAGCGCTCCATGAACAAGTGGTTCAAGACGCTCTCAAGTCTGCTTTTTCTGCCGCAGGTCAGCACAGTTCAGCATTAAGGGTTTTATGTTTACAAGATGATGTTGCCGATGCCATTATCAAGCAGCTATCCGATGCTATGATAGAGCTTGCAGTCGGCAACCCCGAGCAAATCTACCAAGATTTAGGCCCCATTATAGATAAGGAAACGTGGTTGCACTTGCAACAATATTTGGTGCACTTAAATAACAGTGCTCGTTTAATACGACAAACGCCACTGCACCATGACTTAAACGGCTATTTCATCGCACCATGCCTGTTCGAAATAGAACAAATAAACGACGTTAATGGCGGAGCTTTTGGCCCAATTCTACATGTATTACGTTATGAGAAGCACCAGTTACCTCATTTAATACAGCAGATTAACCAGATGGGATACGGTTTAAATTGTGCCATCCATAGCCGTAATCAAACCAGCATTGATCAGTTGGCGAATCAATTACAAATGGGCACTATTTATGTTAACAGCCGCCAAACAGATACCACCATTGGTGCAAAACCGACTGGCGGTTGGGGCTTATCAGGTACAGGGCCAAAATCCGGCGGACCGACTTACTTAACCGCATTTAGTCAATTGGAGCCATATTAATGTCTAACCCTTGGCAAGCCGCACATACGCAATTTCAAGTTTGGGGGAAGTTACCCCAATCCCATAGAGACCATGTCTTGCGTCATTGGATCAGCGAAGTACCAAGCCATGTTGAACACATCAAGCTATCTAATGAAGCGCAGCAAACCATAGATGAAATATGTCTGTGTGGTGAGTATTTTTGCACCTTAGCTGAGCGAAATTTCAATCCGCAAACCTTAACTGGCGTTACTGGCGAGCGAAATGAGCTGCATTTTCACGGCAGAGGCATCTTCATAGTGGGCGAACTCGATCAAACTAAACCGACACTGTTTAACTTTACTCGTTTAATCAGCTTAACCGTTGCAGCTTTGTTATGTGGCAACAGCGTACTTTTACACTACATACACCCACTTGAAAAATGGCAAAAATGCTTACTTATTTCACTGTCTAAATCACTGCCCAATGAGTTATTTCAACTCACCCATCACTTAGATTGGTTACAAATGAACCAACACAGCAATATAGCCGGTGTCGCCTATCTTGAGCACCCCAATCCGGATAAAACAGAGAGCTTTCATCGTTTACTCAACCAACGGCAAGGCCCATTTATCAGCCAAGTCGGTATCTCCCATCAAGCCAGCTTACAACAGGCGTTTCATCCAGAGTGTTTATTGCCCTTTATCGGTGAAACCTGCATTAGCCAAAATTGCACCTCGATAGGAGGCCATATAGAGCTGTTAAATCGTTAATCTTTGCATACCCAATCAACTTGAAGGCGCATATTTCAGGGCTAGTTTTACACACCTTTATACTAAATGGTTCATTTTGATAAGGGAACAGCCATGATCAACGCTCAATACCTTACCTAAATGTATGTAACCCCTTACTGACGTCAAGTATCTCTAGACCGATTGGGTATAGTCATTGATTTTGAACTAAAATAAGCCACTAAACGTAAACCGACACATAAGTATGTTTTATTTGCTCTAAGCAAGCTAAATTAAGCTTAATTACACCATTTTTAACCTGTCTCGAATCACAAGGAACGTACTCCATGTTTAGCGAAAAAATGCTTGCGACAAAAGCGACCATCACCTTGGCCATCTTGAGCGCATTTTATTTACCTCAAGCCATGGCTCGGCCCCTTGCCAATGAAGCAGGTTGGGGCTTAACGCTTAACATCAATGGCGGTTTTAGTCAGTCTCAGTCGCAAATGAAAACCGATGACGACAATGAGATAACCGTCGATTTGAACAATTCAGGACAACAAGTTAATTCAGGCATTATTTTCCCTCTGGCTCGGCTTTCTTATACCTTTGAAGATTTAAAAACGCAGTTGTTTGCAGGTAATAGTTTAGAGAACGTGTCTCAAGGTCAATTCCAATTGGAGCTAGGCGCCACTCATCAATTTTCCGATACCAGTAAACTCACCTTGGCTTGGTTTCCACGGTTGCCTAGTTTTAGTAAAACTTGGCAAGACCCCTATGTTGTGAATCAATCACGTCAAAAAACTGACCAAGACTCGCAAGGCGCGAGACTGGCGTGGGAGAACATCGGCGGCAGCTTATTCAGTTTTAAATACGGCTTTGCTAAAAATCAACTGGATAATGAAACCAGCGGCACTGCCCTTGCTTTAGCGAACGAGCAAAAGCGTTTACTCGATAGAAATGCTAACTATCACCGTACCACTTTAGAAATGCTCGTCCCCATGGGCAATGGCCTATTTTTTGAACCAGCACTCACTTACACCTTAGGGGATGCGACTGGCCAAGCGATGAGCTACGACGAATACGGTACTCGTTTAAGTTTGATTAAAATAATGGATAAACATCGTATTACAGGTAATGTGTTTTATAGCCAAGCAAGGTATGACGTCAGCAACCCGATTTTTAACCGCACCCGCCAAGATGATAAGTGGGGGCTTTTCGCTTTTTATAGCTATAAAGCTCCATTGGGTTGGCAAAATGCTAGCTTCACATTATTTGGAGCTTGGGCCAACACCGACTCTAATATTCAATTCTATGAATCAGACATGCTCAGTGTTGCTGCTGGTATGGCTTATACATTTTAATATTTAACCTCAGTTTTGCTTATCCACTATTCGGGCTAATTATTCAATGATTTTAAGACGGAGCCTAAAGCAACAGCCCGTTAAGTGAGTAGGTGTAATCAGCTGAATATCGCCTTGATGCCACTGTGCAACCTTATGTGCAATCGCCAACCCTAAGCCATAATTACCTTGCTCTCGGCTGCGGCTGGCCTCTAATCGCACAAAGGGCTTAAACACACTTTGCCACTTTGCAACGGGGATCCCAGGGCCATCGTCTTCCACTTCAATCACCCAATACCCCTCTTCTACCATAACCCTAAACTCAAGTTGGTGTTTTGCAAATCGCACACCATTAGACAAAATATTTAATACCGCGCGACTTACCCATACTTTATCGGCATAAACCAACTGTTGATTGGCCTTATTAATAAAATGAATGTCCTTTCCTTGCTGCTCTGCCAGCATCTTTGCCTGCCGGTGAATATCAGTTAACAAAGCGCCTATCTGATGCTGCTCAATGGATAGCTTATCTCTTCGTTTGTCTAAACTAGAATAATCTAAAAAGGCACTGACCATTTGTTCCATTTGTTCAAGATCCCGCTCCATCCTTAAGATCATTTGATCCTTTTCATTCGCATCTTCGGCATCAAGTGTTGCTTCAACACCAAAACGCAAACAAGCCAACGGCGTACGTAAATCATGGGATAAACCACTTGCTAGCATACGGTTTTCAGCAATAAGAGCTTCAATCTGCTGAGCCATTCTGTTAAAGCTTTCTTCAAGCCAATGGATATAAGAAAAGCGACTTGCCGGAATGCGGCTATCCAGCTTTCCTTTGCCGAACTCAGTCGCCATTCGGTGGATCAGGCTTAGTCGCCTTGTTAAAGGAAAAAGCCAAAGAGCCATTAAAAGCCCTGCGCCAAGGTAAAAAGCCAAAGTGAGCCATAAATCAAGTGGGGATGGACTATCAATTTCAGGTAAATCAAGATAGAGCTGATAATGTGGATGGGCTGCTAAAGACTTGACCAAATAAGGACGACTATCTGACTCTAACAGCAATCCACCCGGCGCGAGTAACTGCGCTTGTAGTTCTTGGGGCAAAGCCAGTTCATCTGTATGATGCATAGACAGAGGTAAGTTAAAAGCGTTGCGCCACTCGGGTACTTTTAATTGTAACTGCGGCAAGGTTAGTACAGCACTTTGCTGAGCAAACCCTTCCATTAATTGAAAATAAAGCGCGTATTCGGTTTGTTTTACCTGAGAGTCATCGGCGGCTTCAAACTGATCTAACATCCAACCAAGAAAAAATAAGGATGCGAGGGCCATAACGACAATGCTGAGATATAAACGACGCATGGTTATTCCCAAGCATCTGCAACAAATAAATAACCTTTACCCCAGACCGTTTTTATTCTTTTCGCCTTGCCTTGGCTATCACCAACTTTGCGCCGTAGCCCCGAAATCAAGACATCAATACGCCGATCTAGACCGTCGTATTCCCAACCTTTCATTTTTTTAAACACGGTATCCCGATCCAGTACTTGGCCCGCAGAACTTGCTAACAACCACAATAACTCAAATTCGGTGGTGGTTAAGGCAAGATCGGTTTGGTTTAACTCAGCACGTTGCGATTGAGCGTCTAGCATTAAACCGCCAAAAGTAAGCTGCGAAGATACTTTATTACCTTTTAACTGACATTGATCTTTATATTGCTGTAATTCGGTTTTAATTCGGGTTAACAAAGCACGCGGACGAACCGGCTTAAGTAGGTAATCATTAGCGCCTAGCTCTAAACCAAGAACTTCATCAAATTCATCATCGCGGGCGGTCAACATAATGATCGGCGCATCAAAAAAAGGCCTAAGTTGTTTGCAAACTTGATGACCATCTAAGCCCGGCAACATAAGATCAAGCAGTACCAAGTCTACCTGATGCTGACGAACATATGGCTCTACCTCGTCTCCGCGCATCAAATGAGCCGTCTGAAAACCTTTATTATCTAAATACTCGATGATCCACTGTGCTAAAGAGACGTCATCCTCAACCACCAAGATACGTGCTAATTTTTCCATTTACACCTCATTTAAAGCTTTCAATCTGAGCCAGTTTAAAACAGACGCCAACGACGCTTTTTATGTTTGGTTTTATAGACCCAACTGACTTCGACTTCCGTTTCTAGCACCACACGGTTGGTGTCTTTGACTACCAATAAAAATTGAGTGGTTTGCTGTTTTGAGAAAGCAAACTTATGTTGTCCTGAAGACGAGCCTTGCCAACAACGAGCAACCGTTAAGGCCTCTTTTTCAATCAGGCAATAGTCACCTGGGACAACCGTCTGCCAATGAAACACAACATCCGCTAAACATTGGCGACCTTCACGTAGCGCCACACACTTTTCAGGTGTCACACTAATCGAATCCGTATTTGGTAATGTCTTTGAATGAGCGAATAATGGTATCAAGGTTATAAAAGTTAACGTCGCAAACAGTAAATTCAGGGGTTTAAAAAACATATTTCACCCCTAAATAACCAATGACTCTGACATTACTGTTTGTTAATGGACTTTGTTTTATGTTATCTGAGGCAACCCCAATTAAGGCAGCAGAATAAAACACCCAGCTTTCACTAAGAGGATACTCAGCGACAAACATGCCATAACCGCCAAAGGATAATCCAGGCTGATAAGCAGGTCGAACGGCACTAACCTCATCGTCCGAAACCCCGTAATAATAATTAGCCATTTTAGCTGAGTAAATATCAAAACCTAGGCCGCCACGTAGATCCCAGTTACCTGCTGGAATGGGTCGGCTTAAAACCGAACGAACCATCCAAGATTGATGAGAGCGACCAAAGTCAGTGACAATTTCGGTACTAAAGTCAGCAAAATCATAATCACGAAAAAATTTAACACCAAGGTTAAAATCGTCATTGCGACTTTTAATCCCCTGCAGTGCTGGACCTCCATCTTTAGTGTAATAGTTGCCGTTTTCATCAAAACCAAGGGTATAAGTACCTGCAACTAAGTCGGCCTGCCACGTTTCACCCTGCCAAAGGTGGTAACCCATAACGGCCCCGCCAGGCAAATTACTACGCTGAATGTCTAGATAGAAATCTTTATACTCAATAGATAAATTAACATCAAAGAACCAAGAAATTTTTTGCTCATCTTTGACGTATAAAAAATCATCCGTTAAATCCAAACCAGCACCAACACTGGCGTCCCAGCGAAACTCATCCCAAAAACCGATCTCATCTACCGGTTTTTCAGCCGTTTTATCAGCATGCGCGAATGACATAGGCATACCTAATAAAAACAGGCCGGCGACCATCCATTGGTTTATATTCATTACGTCAAAATACCAAAACAAAATACCCTAGATACGGGATTATAAGGGAGAAGAATAATTAGTTCAGGGCTATTTAAATATAATTTTGTTAGAAATTGTAAAGAGATAAGCCCTTTACCCCCTTGGTTAAACTCAGTAAACATTATTTCTCTTACAAATTATCACTAAACCATAAAACACCCTGACAGAATAATTTTTCCAATGGCGTAATCTTTGGAACAGTCCAAGGTTATCAATCGAAGGAAAAAAACATGTCACGGATAATTCACTCACTACTCGCTTCAAGTTTGTTACTAGCGTCGCAGCAAAGTGTTGCCGACCTTGCTGAGCCTGGCTTTGATTTTGTTTTAAACATCAATGCCGGAGGGGGTCAAAGTCAATCTCAAAGCAACACAGACAAAGATAACGCCATCACTAAAGATTTGAATAATTCGGGAAAAAAGCAAAGTGCTGCAACAGCCTTTGCCCTCGGTCGCTTGTCTTACACCCTGTCAAATAAACAAACACAGTTCTTCTTTGGTAATAGTGAAGATGATGTTGTACTTGGCGATTTCAAAGCCGAATTGGGCATTAGCCAAGAGTTTGATAACGGCACGGTGGTAACTTTAGCTTATGTCCCTTTACTCGCAGAGTCTGAAGCATGGAAGGATCCTTATCTGACTAATGTAAAACGCCAAAAAACTGATGTCAGCGCCCAAGGTGTACGCGTTCGGTTTGATAATATACTTAATATTTATGGTAACCCAATCAACATCCAATATACTTGGGCTGAGGCAGATTATGAACACGATCAAAGTGGCCAACAGACTAGCCTAGGATTATCAAAATCACAACAAGATCAATTAAAGCGAGATGGGGATTACCATCAAGCTATGATTGAATACAGTCATGCCCTATCGCAGCAATTTACACTGCAACCCGCCGTGACCTTAACTCGTGGGGCATTAGAGGGAGAAGCCATGGCTTTTGATAAAGCCGAGCTACAGCTGTCCCTTATCACTATGCTATCAGAGCGGAGCCAGCTAGCGACTAGCGTATTTTATGGCGCATCTCAATTTGATCAATCACATCCTATCTTCAATCAAAAACGAGAAGATAAAGAGATTGGTGCCTTTGTTTTTTACAGCTATAGCGCTCCCTTTAATTGGGAAAATGCTGCGTTTACCGCCATGACGGGCTACAGTAAAAAAGATTCCAACATTAATTTCTATGACGAACAAAATATCGCGGCCTCCATCGGCATGGTATACAACTTTTAACCACTAAAACTCGGTACGGGCATTAAAAGCGCGTACCGAGTCTTGATAGCAATGCCACAGCAGAAAGCATAATGCAGTCACATCTTGCTTTGCCTTGCACTGCTGCGCCAACTCTCGCGCTATCACTGCCAGTACAGGCAACGCAAGCCTCTCGCTTAATATAATAATTTTACTAGCATTCTCGTTAACCATTTGGCCATCAGCAACTTGCTCAGCTAACGATGCAAGATCGAATAAGGCTTCTGTCACCTTTGGTGAAAGTTGCTTTTTGTCATCCATCACTTGCTGCTTGACCATTACCTCCTGTGGCGCAAGTAAAGGCTCAACAACCTCGCTAGGCAGCTGCCCTTGTAACATTAACTCCAGTTGATGGACGGAATCACTAATGTCACCACGAGCCATGCCAGACAAGATACGTAATAAGTCTTGTCGCAAGAAAGGGGAAACCAACACCCCATCCGCCACCGCGCTATATTGCTGTATTTGCGCTTCAGACCAATGCTTATCAACTAAGACGATCAAGGCGTCAGCGCCAAATTCACTCTCTAACTGGGGCAAAGCGCCAGCTTGTGTGCCTAAATCAACCAAAATAACGTTATTTTTTATTTTGCTCAGTACGCCGCCTATTTGCGTTGCATCACTTGCAACGCTAACACTTATCCCCCATTCAATCATACTCTCTAGTTGACTCGAATCTTGGTCATGACTAAACCAAACCAACGACCACGCCGATGCATCAACACTCAATACGTGCGGCCCTAAAGGTAAAATTTTATTCGCTAAGGTGGCCGGGCGCTCTTTTTCCAAACCGACAGTATCAAGCAGCCGTTGATATTCCCTTTCAAGATCATGCTGTAACGAACGTAGCACTGCGGCTTGATTGGCCGTTGCCGGTCGCCACTGTAAATAAGAGAGCTCGTCAATCACCTGAACGATACCGTCAACCAAAGGCTGAACCAACTGACTTTGCTTCGATTTGTATTGTTCAAACTCTTCTGCAAGCTCTTGTAGCTGTTTCGGGAAAAATTGATTTAAATGTGTAATTTGCTGAGTTAGCTGTTGATTTTTTTCCTTCAGCTCCAGCATATTTAGTTTTAAGTGCCGCTTTTCTTGCTCAAGTAATGATAGTTTTTTATTCTCTCGTTGCTTTTGTTGCTGTAAGACAGTCAACTTCTCACTCAACGCTTTTTGCTGCTGTTGCTGCCAATATAAGGCATCTTTGATCGGCTTTATTTCTGATGGGTCTAAATCACTTTCTATAAATGGTGAGCCCTCATAAACAGCGGCTTCTATGTCTTGATAGGTTGATATGCGCAGCTTCGCAGCTTTAGCTATCTGCAGCTTTAATTGGTTAATTCGACACAAACTAAGCCCTAAAGCCAACAGCAATAACATAACTAACCATGACAATTTACTGCCAATAGCTAACAACCCTGACTGTAGGTCAACCCCAAGCGGCCAGCCAAAATAAAGCCATGGCTCGGGATAAAGCAACAATAACGTTAGCAACAAAGCCAAACAGGCTAAGGTATAGCTTAGAGGACGGGTAATAAGGCGCATGAAGAGCTCCACCAATCAGCGATGGAATAAGTATAGATAGCAAGTCTAATTGTTGCATTTACCAGGCTCAGTCAGGGGAAAGCACATGAATGTTTTTCAAGCAATTAGTAATGTTTTCTTAGGCGAACATCTGCCACAAGGAAGCGATGGTTAAGCCATCAACAGTTTTTGAGGAGCATGTTTCACCATTTCGGATAAGAAAAAGTGTTACTTTTTGCTAAATTGCTCACATTTTGTATGCCCATGTGCTCGCCCTGCAGACAAAATGAAGGTAAACCTTGTGGGGGGTTGACATAGCGTGACACAAACCATAATCGTGCCAATAAGCTAAGCTTTTAACAAATGTTACTTTTCTGTTTCCTTTTGAAAACCAAAGCGGTTCCGGATAAGCTAATTATTCATTAAACGCGTTAGACGACAAGCTAAAAAACTTCTAGTAAAAAATTGAGGTTTACCATAACGCTCACTATTACAGCAAGGATAGCCTGCACAAATGGCAGAACAATACACCGATGAAACGAGCTTGTTATCGGCAAGTGATTATAAGAACGACGTTTATAGCGTCATAAAACTCAGTGTCAACGAACAACTCTCGTCTCCGTTTGAAATAACACTTGAGCTAATCGCTAAAAACTTCAATGCTAAAGAGCAACTAGGCCAAGCCATGACAATCGAGCGCTTTAGCGCTATTTCAGGGATGCGTGAGCAACAGCGTGCATATCACGGTTATATTACACATATTCAACAAACCGGTTGGGATCACAAACAGCTGTTTGCCACTTATCGATTAACCTTGCGCCCTTGGCTTTGGTTATTGAGTCATACCCTGCATCACCGCGTGTATCAAAACAAAACCACGCAGGATATCGTGAGTGACATTTTCACCGAGGCGGGCTTTAAAGGCATGTTTAAATGTAATGCTATGCCTAGCACCAAACGTGAGTATTGTTTGCAATATAACGAATCAGATTTAGACTTTGTCAGCAGACTGTTAGCTGAAGAAGGCGTGCATTATTTTTTTGAACACAGCAAAGATAAGCACACATTAATTTTGCAGGACGCGCAGAAGCCATTTGTGAAAGCAAAGCAGTCCCTTTTTGATCACAGTGACACGCCCAGTGGTGAGCATCCACTGATTAACACTTGGTTGCCTCAGTATACATTCCATAGCGCGAGTTTAGAGCTAAACAACTATGACTATGAGCAAACAAAATTAGTTAGCAGCAAAGTAAAAAAATCCAGTAATAAGATAGCCAATAACACTAAATTAACAAAACAGCATTTTCCCGCAGCCAGTATTAGTGGAAAAATAGATGATTTAAGTAGCAACTTAATTAAACGACGAATTGAACAACTTGAACAAGATTATCAACAAATTACCGCAGAAAGCACATCAGATGACTTTGTTGTCGGGCAGTGGTTTAGCTTAAAAAACCATCCAGATAAATCGCAACAAGGGGATTATTTAGTCATATCAAGCCAGAGTGAATATCAAGCAGATGGGCAAACTCAGGTGCAACTTTTACTTTGTTCAAGTAATACTAATTACTATCCAACCCCAAAGCCGAAACCGCAAATTATAGGGCTACAAAGTGCGACTGTAGCAGGCAGTAGTAAAGGTCAACCTAGTCAAGATGACGAAGGCCGTGTTCGAATCTTGTTTCAATGGGACACTAAAACCAGTGGCGACAAAACCAGCTGCTATGTTCGCGTAGCTCAATCGATGGCAGGTAATGGCTACGGTTGCCAATTTATCCCACGTGCTGGACAAGAAGTATTAGTTAGCTTTATTAATGGTGATCCCGATTCCCCCGTGGTGACTGGTAGCGTTTATAACAGCAAACAAAAACCACCATACAAAGACACAGACAGTACCCAGTCTGGGATCAAAACTAAACTTAGTGGCCAGAGTAACGAATTACGTTTTGACGATAAAAAAGATAACGAAGAATTATACTTACACGCAGCTAAAGACAGTCTATTTGAAATAGAAAATAATCATACCCAAACGATTAAGGGTGAAGAAAAGCGTACCGTTACTAAGAAAATGACGATCAGTACCCAGGATGATTATGCGCTAACAGCTGACAAGGGCATTAGCGAAAAAGCAAAGACCATCACCCTTGAAGCAGATGATAAAATTGAGCTAAAAGTGGGCTCAAGTAAAATCACCATGACCACTTCATCAATTAAAATTGAGAGCTCAGATATCCAGGTTAAAGCCTCTAAGGGCTTAAAGTTACAGGGGATGACATTCGATGCCAAAGCGTCGACATCAGCCAAGTTAAGCGGCGCATCAGTAGATGTTAAAGCGAGCGGAGCTGGTTCATTCAAAGCCTTAAGCTTAACCTTAGATGCAAAAACAACGTTAACAGCACAAAGTAAATTAAGTACTGATGTAAAATCTAACCTTAAAACCTCCGTTGGCGGCGGCGTCATGACGGAAGTTAAAGGCGCAATTGTTAAAGTTAACTAAGATCAAGCAATATTTCTCACCTGCTGGTCTCACGAGCAACTAAAAATATGTCATTAAAAAAAATTCCGTATCAAACAGGACAACAGCTACTAGCTTGCTTTACTGCCAGCGATGAGGCTCACGCCTTAGTCACCGAGCCATTGGGAATTCTCGAAACAATAGAATTACTCGATAAAGAAGGACTGCACTTTGATTTGATGCAATTTATCGCCCATGGCTTACCGGTAAGAGAATCAATTTGGTGGGCGAGCTTGTGTCTCAACTTACGTAACAACGACTGGCACCCCAATCAAATACAAGCTATAGAGTTGTGTCAAAGCTGGGTAAAAAAACCAGATGAGGTACTTCGTCGCCGGATTGAATTAATGCTGAATAAAATGAGCTTGAATTGCGGCCCAAGCTGGTTGTTACAAGCCGTATTTTGGAATGGCAGTGGCAGTATCGTAGCGCCATCGTTACCCGCCGTGATGCCAGACCCTCACCTATATGCTAAAGCAACAGCAGGCGCTGTTAACATGGCAGCAGCGCTACCGGATTGGCAAGGCCAAGTAAATTATTATCAACAAGCCACTGCCACAGCCATTAATATTGCCAACGGCGGCAATGGCCAGCAGCCCAGCTAAATAAAAAGGATACTTTATGAGTTTACCGGCGGCACAACTTACCTCAATGCATGTTTGCCCTATGCTCACGCCAGCTGTTCCCCCCATTCCCCATGTTGGTGGACCGGTAGTCGGTCCAGGTGTACCCAATGTATTAATTGGCAATATACCGGCGGCAGTGATGGGTGATATGTGCGTTTGTGTTGGCCCTCCTGATTCAATCGTCAAAGGTAGTATGACAGTACTCGTCAGTAACCGTCCTGTTGCAAGAATGGGCGACACCACCGCTCATGGTGGAACAATAGTTGTGGGAATGCCAACGGTTTTAATTGGAGGCTAATAAGCAATAAAAAGATTGTAGATCGAAATATATACAGACTTAATGCTTTTTTAAGCATATGAGAGAAAAAGCACAAAAAATTAAACATCTTTGTCAAAGTTCTCTGCTAACATCTAATGTTAATGAAATGTGTAAACATTCCTACTACTCATAATAAAAACAATTAGATAACAGTATTAACATATCATCACGGCCAAAGGCCTTATCAATAGTGATTGAAAGTGTTTAAGGGAAATAAAACAGAATGGATGACTTGATTTTACCCCTATCGGAGCAAAATCCATGTGGTATCTATCTTAAAAGTGACCGCAGTGCATTTCGAGCTCTCAGAAATGCCTACAACAGCGCACTCTCAAGTTTCCGTCAGCTGGTTGAAGATCCCAGCGCCACGTTTGATGAAGCGAAAGTCGCAGCTAATCAACAAAGCTGGTCTGAATTAAGTGATATAACCCACCAAACTCTTAGCTCTCAGTCTAAAGATCTAGAGATTTTATGCTGGTTCATTAATGCACAAATTTTTTCTCGTGAGCCACTGGCTAACACGGCTCAAGCCTTAGCTGTTTTACCACAATGGATTGAACATTATTGGCCTCACTTACACCCTATGCCACCAGTTGAAAAACTAAAGTCGACAGATCCTGCTGAACAAAAAAAAGAATGGGCCGAGCTAAGAACAAAACCGTTACTGCAGTTGATTGGAGAAAGCCAAGACAGCAGCTCTCTTTATATGCCACTGCTGATGCAACCACTGATCGGTGATATTAACTACAGCCAATATCTTGCTGCCGAGCGCGCGGGAAACTTAGCTGAATTGAAAGAATCAGCCCATCAAGCCCTCGATCAACAGACCAATGAAAACTTAATCGCCCTCGGACAAGCCATGCAAGCACTGGAAAGTGCAGAAACATTACTGCATGAGAAATGCCAGCAAGACAGAGCAAAAGGACTTAGTTTTAAATTCATTAAGCAGCTGTTTGAGCAATTGATTAACTGCATTAGATACCTAGTCGGCGATAAAATACAGCCTTGGCCCCTTGACGTACAAGTAGATGAACCACTTCCTGAAGCGTCTATAAACACCACAGATATCGCCCCCCCCGATGACGCAAAAGACGTAGTATCAACACCAAGGCCTGTTGAAACGTCGTTTAATGAGGACAATGCGCTCGATATCAAAGGGCTATTGGCACAAGGAAAGATCTTAAATCGCGATCATGCCTTTAGTGAATTACGCAAAATCGCTGATTACTTTCGTGCGACCGAGCCACATAGCCCAGTCGCATCATTACTAGAGCGTGCTATCCGTTGGGGTTACCTTAGCTTACCCGAGTTACTTGCTGAAATGGTCGGTGATAATAGTCACGTAACGGATCAAATTAACATGCTGACAGGGTTAGACAAAAATAAACCAATCCCACTACCAAAGCTGAATATCACGCCTTCAGACGTAGAACGTACTATGACGACGCCTACGCAGCCCCCCACAATTGAAACGCCTAATCCAAGCAGGCGAGAAAGCCAGCAAGGGGTTGCACCTGTTCATCCGGTCCCGACTCCCCCTGCCGCAACGGAATTGGCTACAGGGCAGGCTTCTAATATTGAAGATTTAACTCACAATAATTTAGATAACGACGAGCAAGCAGAGCAAGAACCCCAAGCAAATAGCAACTCGGGCCTTTCCGATTTTGCTTGGTAGTAATTTGACAAATACAACAGCTAAATAAACCAAGGAGATTAAAATGGCTTCAATTTTCATGAGAATTGACGGTGTTACCCCTAAAGGTGCAGCAACCGTAGAAAAAATCGGCGGCAAAGACGGCTTCTTCGCGATTGATAGTGTGTCATGGGGCGCGGTTCGTGGTGTCGGTATCGACGTAGGTAATTCGAACAATGGCGACCAAGGTATGGTTGCGTTAGGTGAAGTCAGTGTTTCTCGCTCATGTGATGGCGCATCTGCGCACTTAACAAGCTTTTTATACGCCCCAGGTGCGGAAGGTAAAACCATTGAAATTGTAATGACCAAACCTAACCGTGAGGGCTCTGGCGCCGATCCTTACCTTATTTTAACCTTAAAAAAAGCTCGTATGGCTAGCTATAACATGTCTGGTAGCGATGGTTCATTACCTGCGGAATCTTTTTCTCTCACTTACACTCAGATTTCTAAAGCTTACTATATTGAATCTGATGGCGGTAAGATCGAGAAAGGTCCTGAAGTTGGCTTTGATGCACCAACAGCTAAAGTGACATCAACTGCTAAATAACAAAGGAGAAAGCCTGTGGCACTTAACTCACAGCATAAACGCGTTAGTAAAAACCGCGTAAGTATAACCTATGACGTTGAGACAAACGGCGCCGTTGAGACCAAAGAATTGCCGTTTGTAGTTGGTGTAATTGGTGATTATTCTGGCCATAAAGCCGATAAGGAAGATCTCGAAGATCGCACTTATTACAACATCGATAAAGACAACTTTGATACTGTTATGAAACGCGTAGGTCCGGAACTGAGTCTAAAAGTGGATAACGTGCTGGCAAACGATAACAGTCAATTTGAAGCAAGCTTAAAGTTCAACTCAATCAAAGACTTTGAGCCTGAAGCCATTATTGAACAAGTTGAGCCATTAAAGCAATTAGTTGAAACTCGTAACCAGTTAAAAGTATTACTTTCTAAAGCAGATCGCTCACGTGATTTAGAGAAGTTGCTAAAGGAAGTGTTACAAAGTGCTGACACCATTAATGCCCTCTCTACAGAGCTAGGTGTTAACAAGGAGGGCGCGTAACCATGACAGAACAAAGCCAAACGCAAACACAAGCCGAAGCAGCAGAAGGCAGCTTAAGCTTTCTAGACCGCGCTATCGAAGCCACTACGCAAACACCAGCAGACACCACCAAAGAGCTGTTCTCTGTACTGGCCGAACAAGCACTCGCCGGAACAGTAACGTGGGACAAAAACGTTACTAAAACCATCGAAAATGCCATTGCCGAAATTGATAAACGCTTGTCGCATCAACTATCGGAAGTGATGCAAAAAGATGATTTTCAGAAACTAGAAGGTTCATGGCGTGGCCTGCAAAAATTGGTTAAAGAAAGTGACTTAGGCCGCTCGCTTAAAATTAAAATGGTTGATTACTCTCAAGAAGAGTTATTGGAGCAGTTTGAAGATGCCCCAGCTATCGACCGTAGCCCGCTTTTTAATTCCCTATATCAAGGCGAATTTGGTACTGCAGGTGGTGAGCCATACGGCACTTTTATTGGTGATTATGAATTTAGTGCCAAGGATGAAGATGTTGCCCTACTTCGTTACATGGGTGAAGTAGCCGCTGCATGTCATGCCCCATTTATTGCCGCAGCGAACGCTGAAATGTTTGAATTTAATAGTTTTTCAACATTTAATGAAGGTAAGCCTGTTGCTGCTGGTTTTGACTCACCTGCTTATGCTGCATGGAACTCATTTCGTGAAAGTGATGATGCTCGGTATGTAACGCTGACATTGCCACGAACTTTAGCGCGCTTACCTTATGGTGAAAAAGGCTTACCCACTAATGCTTTTGCATATGAAGAATTAGCTACTGACAGTGCCGGTAACCCAAAACCGAAAGATAATTCTCAACTAGTTTGGTCAAATGCCGCTTATGACTTAGGCCTGAAAATGACACAAGCTTACACCGCCTCTGGCTGGTGCACTTCAATTCGAGGTTTAGATAACGGTGGTAAAGTAGAAAATCTACCAAACCTTACCTATCTTTCCGATGCGGGCGACATTTTGCAGCAGTGCCCAACGGAAGTAAACTTAACCGATGAACGTGAAAAAGAACTGAGTGATTTAGGCTTTTTACCCCTAGTGCACTATAAAAACAGTAACTATGCTGTGTTTATTGGTGGCCAAACTACTCAAAAGCCAAAAACTTACACCGACCCTGATGCTACGGCAAACGCGGCTATTTCAGCACGCTTACCTTATATTATGGCCAGTGGTCGCATTGCCCATTACCTAAAAGTCATGGGTCGCGATAAACTAGGCTCTAACCTAGAAGCCCCTGACATTCAACGTGAACTACAACTTTGGATTGATCAATATACCAACTCAGGTGCTATTGGTAATGAGCAACGTGCTAAAACCCCGCTAGCGGAATCTCGTATCGAAGTGGTAGAGCAACCCGGCCGTCCAGGCGCTTACTCTGCTATCGCCCATTTACGCCCATGGCTACAACTTGAAGAGCTGACTACCTCAGTTCGAATGGTTGCTAAGATCCCACGTTAATTAAGAGTATGGCCGGCTATGCTGGCCATTTTATATATGAAGTTAGCACCAGACTGGCAATATAAATTCAATCATTTAGATAGCAATGACCAAGGGTTTTTAACAGACGCTTTGTCTTTGGTATCTGAGCTATTTCCTAGCGCCCTTAAAAATCAAAGCACTTTTATGAGCTTTTTAAGCCGCTTAATAACCACAATAGATCAACAACTATCGCAACAGCTTGATGCTATTTTAGCCGCGCCAGAGTATAAGGCGATGGCTGCAAATTGGTTAAGTCTACATAACTTAACGCATCTACCGGTTAACTATCGCCGTGCACAAGTAAAGCTTCTCGACATGAGTTGGGCTGAAACCTCTAGCGATCTAAATCAATCTTACTCAATTAAACTGAGTCAACTATACAATAAAATAGCGAATCAAGAACTTAACACCTTAGGGGGCCACCCTTTTGGGTGCATTGTTTTTGCTCACAGTATTAGTATGGACATCGATTTTGACAGTGATTTTGACGACATTTATACCTTAGAGTTACTCGCAAAATTAGGTGAATCCTGTTTATGCCCAATGATATTTTCACCTGCGTTGGACTTTTTCGCGGCACAGGGAGCCGATTGGTTATCAGACACCCAACGTATTGACAAGGTGCTCAATGGTCCTGATTACTTAGCGTGGCAAAAGCTACGCAAACACTCAAGTAGTCGCTTTATTTGCTTGGCAATGCCGCGCGTTAAACTTCGTCAACGCTATAAAAACCATGGTCTTGGCTTTATTTACAACCAAGGTACCGCTAGCTTGTGGGGCAGTGCCGCCTTTACTTTTGCTGGCACCATTTTACGCGAATATCACCGCCTAAATTGGTTTGGTTTTTTAAAATCACGTTGGCCTGATAAATATCAAGGAGCGGTAATCAATTTACCCGAAGAAAGCATCGCAACAGCATTACTTAAACAGCCCGAGCCAGATGTACGTTTGTTCGGCGAACTAGCGAATTTCTATGCCCAGCAAGGCTTTATTCCAATGAGCTTAAGTCCTCTCACCAATAAGTTCTTTTTTAATGGTAACAATTCTATTTGGCAAGCAGGCGAATCGGACAACGACAAAGTACTCACGCAACTACAAACCACTTTAATTTCATGTCGTATTGCCCATTATCTCAAGGTGCAAGTGCGTGAAATGATTGGCAGTTTTAATAGTGCACAAGAATGTGAAACCTACCTAACCAACTGGATTGAAAAGCTTTCTAGTAATGTTGATTATGCCGATGAAGCAACCTTAGCCAAATACCCACTACGCTATGCGAAAGTCACAGTAAGAGAAGCAGGCGATGAAGTTGGCGCGCTGTACTGTGATTTAAGGCTCATCCCGCAGTATCAGTTTGATCATTTCAGTGGTGAAGTTGTGCTAACCACTGATTTAGCAGAGGCCAGCTAATGTCTTTCTGGCAAACCTTCATCAACACCAAAGACGGTATTAGCCCAAGTCAACGCGAAGTGGAATCCGTGCGTTACCATTTAAGCCAATTATTAACCAGTGAAGCCCCACTCATGCTAATCGACGATAGCTTCCAACAAGTTAGCTCATCAAGTATGCGTTTTGGTATCGAAGATATGCAACTACTGCAAGCTAATTTGGATAACCAACAGTTCGCATATCAAGTCGAGCACTGGATCAAAACCTTTGAACCAAGGCTTGATAAAGTGAGTGTAGAGCTCAAACAGCGAGATGAATCTAAAAACGCAATTTGCTTTACCCTATTCGCCGAACTCAGAACCGAAGCCGGCTTACAGGAGTTAGTATTTGATTCCAAAATCAAGCTTAGCGATCTTAGCGCGACTTTAGAGGATGAAGATCTTGTCTGATACCCTATTACGTTATTATGAGCGAGAGCTCGCTTTTGTGCGTCGCTCATTAGGCCAATTTGCCCAGCAACATCCAAGTCATGGTGAACAGCTAGATATCAATCAAGGTCAAATTAATGATCCTAGCCTCGCCCGTTTAATGGATGGCGTGGCACTGTTGAATGCTAAAACCGAACAACAGATAAGTGCACAGCTGCCCGAGGTTATCGATGGTTTATTGAGTGTGCTTTACCCCAGCTACAATCAAATTATTCCCAGTGTCGCCTATTTAAACCTAAAAGCCGATCCTGCGCAGCTAACCCAGAGTGTTTTGCTACCGGCTGGCAGTGCGTTAGCCGCAAATGCAGAGGGACAAGAGTGCTTGTTTCGCACTGTGGCAGATTTAACCATTCACCCTATTAGCCTTAATAAAGTACAAGCTTTTAGCGCACCGTTTAACTTCGAGCGTCCAGAGGGAGCGGAAAAAGCCAATGCCGTAATTCAATTAACCTTAGAAACCACCGATGAAGCCACTTTATTTAGTCAATTAGAGTTGCCACAACTAGCACTTTTCGTCCAAGGGTTTGAACAACATGCTGACTCTTTAATTGAGCTACTACTCGGAAAAACGTTACTGATTTCAGCCTCCGATGAACAGCAACTTAAACATCAACAAGTGCCTGCAAGTAAGCTAGTCAATCGACTTACTGACAGTCATTTTTCTTTTTTACATAAAACAGGCAATGAGTTTGAGGGGTTTCAGCAGCTTAGGGAGTTCTTTAGTTTTAAAGAGAAGGCGCAGTTTTTCCGCCTAGAAGACTTTAATCAACTGAGTCAAAGCGTACAAAGTTCGACCTTAGTCCTTAATTTTTTTATGAGTGCGATCCCAGCGGAATTTATTCGTCTGTTTGATAATAATGTATTCAAACTAAATGTAATCCCCGCCATTAACCTGTTTAGTCAACGTGGTGAACCGATCCCCTACGAGCATAAAACATTAAGTTTGCCGATTATGGCTGACGCCCATCACGACAGCCAAGTGGCAATTATTGATGTGGAACGAGTATTTGAAATTCATGCTCAAGGTGAAAAACCCCTAACACCACTCTTTGGTGAGCAATATCACCAGCCCAATACCACTACCTATTGGCAAGCGCGTCATAACGCTTTGCAACAAGTTGAGTTAGTCATTAGCGATACTTCCCCTACCAAATCCACCAACAAGAAAATCATTGGCAGTCAGTTGTTATGCAGTAACGGTAATTTAGCTTGTAGTGTAACAGGCGCTTTCGAATGTTTAGAAAACATAGATTTACCCGGAGAATTGCACTTATTGCAACCCCCTTCGTCACCCATTTTACCCGAGCTTGATACCAGTTTACATTGGCGCTTTGTTGGTTTACTGCACAGTAACTTTCATAGTTTATTACAAAGTAAACAGCCCACTGATAGCTTCAAAGAAATGCTCACCCTGTGCTGCCGAGCCAGTCAAGATGGCCAACGAATTGAAACAATTAAACAGGTGACATTCAAACCTCAAGTATCGAGCTTACGTGTGATGGGACAAAATATATTTGCAGCCGGTACAGAAATTGAAGTGACATTAGATGGTAGTGAGCATTACTTAGCTTTTGCACACTTATTAAATGGTTTTTTGCAACAATTTTGCAGCTTCGACCGCTATATTCAGTTAAAAATTAAGCTACACGGTCAAGATGGCGCGGTTAAGGTGTTTGATAAAGTGCACGGCAGTCAGTTATGTTTTTAAACTCACCTCTCGGCCAGCAACTCAGTCAGCACGCCAACCAGTATGACTTTGTACAAGTGATCCGCTTATTACAAAACATGGCCGAACAAGCTGGTCAAGCCGTGGACATTCATTACCACGCCGAAGTGATGCCAACGGGCTCGGCCCGTGAAGTACAAGCGCTAGAATGGCAATCAACAGGGGTGCATATTACTTTAGCGAAAACCGCCCTTTCTGGGGTCAAAGGCGTGCTCCCTGATTACCTTTACAGCGCCATGCTCAATGCCCTGCATCAAGATGATAATGCATTGAAAGACTTTCTCGACATTTTTAACCAACGCTATTTTGAAATTCGTCATCAGATTGAAACTCGCACTTGGTTGATCTTAGCTGCAGAGCAAAAAGCACAAGCAATACAAGACATTCATCAATTTGCTGGTTTGGCCAACAATACTTGGTTTCGTTACAGCCTATTGATGGGACAAAAGAGCCGCCATTTAGGCACTTTAAAGCAGCTACTCAATGACTACTTCCCGTACGATATCGACGTCAGGATCAACACCTTTGAGCGACGTAAATTGCCCAGTGATGCACTGTCCAAACTGAGTGCTCACTCGCCAAGAAATAATCTGTTAGGCCAAGGTTTTTTAATGGGCAAAACCTGTATTAGCCAATTTAACCACTTAAAAGTATTCATACAGCCTAATAGCCGCGCACAGTTTCTCGCAATCAAACAAGATCAGCAATTAACTCGTGCGATGGCAACCATGATCAGCCACTTTTTGCGGGATATGACGCCCGTTTCAATTTACCAAAGTGTAAAAAGGGCTTATCTAAATCGCCCTGTACTTTCAAGTAATCCAAACAAAGGTGCGAAATTAGGTGAGGTAGATTGCCTCGCGCCAGAACGAAACCCAGATAAAGTCGTCCATATTTTGATGCAGTAACGATTGACTTAAATAAACCGCGTTATACACCAGATAATAAGGGAATAGCATGACACAAGTGGCGTTAACAAAACTGATTAGTAAACTCGACAGTGACTTAAAACAAGCACTGGAAGCTGCCGCAGGCGCAGCCATGAACCAAGGTGTGCCAGCGATAGAAACCGAGCATTGGCTATTGCAATTAATTCAGCAAAACGATGCTAAGCTAAATAGCTTATTTACCAGTCAAAATATTAATCAAGACGCGGTTGTCAGTGAGCTATTGTCCTTGATCGAGCGCTTTGCTAAAGGCAATGAAGGGCAACCCACGTTAAGTCATGCCCTCACCGAACTGATTAAAGACAGTTGGATGATCGCATCAGTTAACTACGGCCACGGCCAAATTGTTAGCTTGCATTTAATTCAAGCCTTGCTACAACAAAATGTCATGGGCGTACAAAGCTGCAAACTGCAATCGTTAGCACAACTTTCCCTCGAGTCGCTGCAGGCTTTGATCAACAAAACCGCCATTACCCGTGCAAGCAATGCTACTGCGGGAACCCAAGGTGAAATGACGGATACCACGCCAGCAGGTAAAGAAGCACTCAGTAAATACACCATTAACTTAACGCAACAAGCCAAAGACGGTTTTATCGACCCTATATCAGGGCGCAACGCTGAAGTACGCAAAGCCATCGACATCTTGTGCCGTAAGCGACAGAACAACCCCATTTTAGTCGGTGAGCCTGGCGTAGGTAAAACGGCGGTAGTGGAAGGTTTAGCGTTGCGTATCGCCGCTAATGAAGTGCCAAGCGCACTGCAAGATGTGCAGATTCACTCTCTTGATTTAGGCTTATTACAAGCTGGTGCAAGCGTAAAAGGTGAATTTGAAAACCGCTTAAAAGATGTTATCAATGAAGTAAAAAACTCCGCTGAGCCTATTATTGTCTTTATCGATGAAGCGCACACCCTAATCGGTGCGGGCGGTGCTGCGGGTCAAAATGATGCCGCTAACTTACTCAAACCGGCTTTAGCGCGCGGCGAGTTTAAAACCATTGCCGCCACCACTTGGGCGGAATACAAAAAATACTTTGAAAAAGACCCCGCTCTCACCCGTCGCTTTCAAGTGGTGAGTATTGAAGAGCCTAGCGCCGCCGATGCCATGCAAATGTTACGTGGCATCGCTCAATCGCTACAGAAGCACCATGGCGCTTTTATTGCCGAATCAGCCATCGATGCCGCAGTGAATCTATCCATTCGATATTTACCTAGCCGTCAATTGCCAGACAAAGCCATTAGCCTACTCGATACAGCCAGTGCCCGCATTGCACTCACCCAAGGTGCAAAACCTGAAGTGATTGAAACGTTAGAGCAAACCATTCGCTATCAACAAAATGAATTGGCAGCATTAGAAAAAGAGCACGCCCTCTTTAACCGAGGCAAAAATGAAATAGAAGCGCTGCAACAAAACATTGCAGAGCAACAAATAGCGCTAGAAAAATATCAAACTCGATGGCAGCAAGAAATTGAATTAGTTCAACAGATTAAAGATTTACAGCAAGCTATTGGTGACAATCATAATAATTCTGAATCGAATCAAGACAATTCTACCTTGCAGCAACAAATGGCTGAGTTAACTAATCAGCTACACGAGATTCAAGGTGATGAACCGTTAGTCAATGCCATGGTTGATGACAACACTATCGCTCAAGTGATCGCCAACTGGACGGGGATCCCTGCCGGGGCCATGATGAGCGATGAAATAGCCAAACTATTAAGTCTTGAAGCTGAGCTGGACAAACGTGTGATCGGGCAAGATGTGGCCAAAAGCGAGCTTGCCAAAAGCATTCGCATTTCCCGCGCGGGCTTAACCGATAATCGCAAACCAATCGGTGTATTTTTAATGTGTGGTCCCAGTGGTGTAGGTAAAACCGAAACGGCCATGGCATTAGCAGAGCAATTATACGGCGGTAGTAATGATCTGACCGTTATCAACATGACCGAATTTAAAGAAGAGCATAAGATTTCAATGCTACTAGGCTCTCCTGCAGGCTATGTCGGATTTGGTGAAGGCGGCGTCTTAACTGAAGCCATTCGCCGGAATCCTTATTCGGTACTGTTACTGGATGAAATGGAAAAAGCGCACCCCGGTGTACATGATTTGTTCTACCAAATTTTCGACAAAGGCCATATCAAAGACAGCGAAGGACGCACCGTCGATTTTAAAAACACGATAATCATCATGACGTCAAATGCAGCCGACCAAGCCATTTGCGATGCCTGCGCCCAAGCTGAAAATCGCTTAGATAATGATGCCTTACTTGAACAAATTCGCCCAGATCTACAGCATTACTTTAAGCCGGCATTTTTAGGTCGAACCACAATTGTTCCTTATTACCCGCTTAATGATGAAGAGTTAGGCAAAATTACCGCCATAGCCTTAAATCGGATCAAGAAAAAACTGGCCAGCCAATACCAAGCTAGCTTTGTCTGGGATCAAGCATTTGTTGACTACATAGTAGCAAAAAATACAGACCCAACCACAGGAGGGCGCGCAGTAGAGCAAATTATTAATCGCTCATTAATGCCAAGACTAGCCGAACAGTGCATTACCCGCTTGAGTCAGGCCCAAGGTATCGATCATGTACAAGTTTCGGTAGCCAGTGATGGCTCTGACTTCGCATTAACGATTAATTAATTGGGAGCCGCCGGCCAACACCGGCGGATAAGCAACTTTGTTACAATCATTGTTTTTTAAGCTGTCAAAGCTGTCGTTAAGAAGCAAATTAGCCTTTGCCATTTTTATGGTACTACTGTTCTCGGTTAGTCTAAATAGCACGTTAAGCTACATTAATTTTGAGAAGCGCCTGACGCAAACATCAGACTCTGTTTATCAAATTATTCTGGCTGAGACCCATCACACCATCAATAATACCGTTGGCTTAGGGCTTCCCCTTGCCAGCATCAACAATATTGAGACTTTACTCATCAAACAGCAACAACAAGTGCCAGGCATCACCTCTATTCAAGTGAGGGATACCCAAGGCAATGCATTGTTTCAAGGAGGTAACCCACCTAAAGCACAAGACCGATTACTCAGCCTGCCCATTCATAATGCTTTCAACCAACTAGAGGGTCAGCTAGCGCTTTATTACGATAGTCAGCGCCTGAATGACAAACAAGCAGCTCTGCGTACGCAACAATTTTACTATGGGGCGATTTGGGTACTGGGATGCACCTTGTTTGGCTTTATATGTTTAAAATTTATCTTGTCAGGTATTTTACGTCGCGTGAAACGCGCAGCTGCAGCATTAGGAGATGTAGAACAGCTTTCCAGTGACGAAATAAAACAGCATCTATTCGACGCTAATAAAAACCTTAACATTTTGTCGAAAGAAGAAACGACTAAATTTGCTCGCTTTAAAGTTAAACGCTTTCCTTGGTTAATTTTAGGCCTTGCGTTTATCTTAACGGTACTCAGTAATCTTGGTTCCTCCTATCAATCAATGGCCTATTTTGCAAAGCAATATCAGCCTGAACTCGAATATAAATCTCAGGTTATCGCCAATACCCTCAGTCAAACAATCAACCAAGTTTTAAGCTACGGCGTACCACTGACTAAATTAAAAGGCCTAGAGCAAGAATTCGCCTTTTACACCGATAACCATCCTGAGATTCTCGGCGTACAATTAACGGCTCAAAATACAATATGGTTGCAATACCCAAGTCTACCCATTGAGCAAAAAAATATTTTAGCTCACCAAGTACCACTGCAAAATAACCAAGCGTCGATAAAAATAATCAGTGATGGCAATACCATTACTAACATGCTCAAAGAAAGCCTGTTAGATATGGTCACAATTCTGATTGCTTCTTGTTTAGTGGTCACCGAAATTTTGCTATTTCTGTGCGCGTTCACCATTATTTCACCATGGCGACAACTGCAAAGAATGCTCAACAAAGCCATTAGAGAGCAATTCTCTAGCCGCGGTTACATCAGTGCCAATGACGAAATTGGCCGCTTACAACACGGCATTAACCAAGCAATGGATAAAATATCCCAAGACCAAAAGGCTGAAGTCCTCAGCAAGCAACAGTTGAGTTTTGTACGTCTTCCTCTGTTTCTATTAGTGTTTGCTGAGGCTAGTTCACTGTCATTTTTCCCGAGTTTTGTAAATTCGTTCGAATTTCAAAGTAGTTGGATATCACCGTCGCTCATCACCAGTTTGCCTATTTCACTATTTATGTTGGTATGGGCGATATCCTTGCCATTTGCAGGTTATTGGTCTGATAAAGTTGGCCGTCGAAAAGCCTTTATCGTTGGCGGCGTGATTACCGCACTGGGATTAATATTTACCGCACTGGCACAAAGTTTACCGCAATTGATCATCATTCGCGCCTTCACTGCCGTCGGTTACGGTATCGTGTTTATCTCTGCCCAGGGGTATGTCTCCGATACTACAGATGATAATAACCGTACTAAGGGGATGGCCACTTTCTTGTCGGCGTTTTTCTCAGGCTCATTATGCGGTGCTGCCATTGGTGGCATTTTAGCGGAAAAACTTGGCTTTTCTGCCACCTTTTTACTGTCAGCATTAATGGCCATCGCCAGCGTGATACTGGTAACTGTGTTCTTTGAAAAACAAAAGCAGCTTAATTTAAGCCAAAAGCCCCTCGCACTTAACGACTTTAAATATTTATTTAGCAATAAATATTTTGCTCTAATTTCGCTCTTTAGCGCTATTCCGGCAAAAATTGTGCTCACGGGTTTTTTATATTACATCTGCCCAGTTTACCTTAAACATCTAGGCGAAAGCAGCGCAGCATCAGGCCGTATTATGATGGCTTATGGACTAGCCATCATCATTATTTCACCGCTTAGTGCAATATTAGTCGATAAGCTCAAAAGCAAATTAACCTTTGTTTTTATTGGTGGACTACTCTCCGCCATTGCTTTACTTAGCATCGATTACATGCCTGGACCTCTGGGGCTATTAGCGATAGTCATCGCTATCGGCATTGCCCACGGCATCGGCGTCTCACCGCAAATTCCTTTAATTGTAGAACGCTCACTTTCTAGCCAAGTAGATAAGGGGAAAATCATCGGTATCTTTCGTTTAACCGAACGCATAGGCAATGTATCTGGTCCACTGTTGGCCGGTTTATGCTTAAGTCTATTTGGCTTTAACGAAACGATCATCGCATTTGGCCTAGTGTTGCTGGCCAGCTCGTTAGCTCTGATCAGTTTATTCATGATATTTGATAGCTTTGATAAAAGAAAACTGGAGCAAGGTAAATGAAGCGTATTCTCGTATTAACCAGCTTTATTTTTGGTCTCGTCTTAAGCCCTGTGACTTGGGCTCAGCCTAGTCATGTCGTGATGTTACTGTGGCGTGGCACAACTGACGCCGAACGCGGCTTCATGGATTATTTGAAAAGCCAGCGCGACGTGCGCTTTACCTTGCTTAATGCCAATGGCGACAAAGCAAGTTTACAACAAAATATTGCGCAGTTAACTCAGTTAAAACCAGATCTAGTCTACTCGTTTGGCACTACCATCACCTTAGCACTGCTAGGTACCCATTTTGCTCCAAGTGAATTTACACAGCAAAAAATTGCTCCTGTGGTATTTAGCGTGGTAACGGATCCTGTGGGCTCACAATTAACAGAAAAGCTCGATCAAGGTCATGAGCTGTTCACAGGAGTCACCCACATTGTTCCCCTTTCCACTCAACTCAATACCATTAACATGCTTGGTGATATCAATCGTATCGGCGTTATCTTTAACCCATTGGAAAGTAACTCATCTTTAGTAACCGAAAACATGGTGGAAATGGGCGCGCAATATAAAAAATCAATTTTTTCCTATTCACTGAGTGTCGTAGACGGTAAACCGGATCCCAATTCAGTTGCACATATTGCTAAACTAATGAAAAAACACCGGATCCAGATGGCATATTTACCGCCTGATTCTTTTATTATTACTCAAGGGAAATCTGTGATTGAACAACTTCATCAAGCTGGGATCCCTACCTTTTCTGCAACCGAGACCCCTATTCGTGATCATCAAGCTTTATTAGGCGTGGTGGGACGCTATTATAGTGTTGGTCAATTTGCCGGATTTAAAGCCGAACAAATTTTAAGCAAGCGCTACCAACCAACAGAGATAGCCATTGAAGGGCTCAGCCAATATAGCTATATCGTTAATTTAAGTGCCGCAGGATCATTAGATTACTATCCGCCTATTTCAGTACTAAAAATTGCGGAAGTAATAGGAAAATAAGATGAATGGAGTACTCGCTATATCAACCCTGAGCAAAACTATACTCCACATGAGTGGATTAACATTAATACTAAGCTTACCGACGACTGCTTGGGCTGCGACTGGGCCCAGCCGTTTGATGCTCACGACACAGGATTGGCCGCCATACCAAGTGTATCAAGATGGTGAAATGCGTGGTACGGCACTCAACAAGGTAAAATGCGCCTTAGGCAAGCTAGGTCAACCTTACCAACTCACCATGACCAGCTGGCAGAAAGCTCAGCTTGCAGTACAAAGTGCAAAACAAGATGGTTTTTTTGTTGCTGCTCAAACCCAAGAGCGCGATGAATACGCAACATTATCGACTCCCATCGCCCAGCAACGTATCAGTTGGTATTTTGCCACCGGCGTTAAACCTTTGCCTAGCTCCTTAATCAAATTAGATTTACGGGTATCAGCCAAATTTGGCAGCAACAAATGGTTTGAATTAAAACGAGGTGGCTACAACGTAGTGAAAAAGCCAAGGGATGCGAAAACCTTATTAAAACTATTAAAAAATAGAGAAATAGATGCCATTTTGGAAGATGAGCTAGTATTCAAACATACTTTAAAAGACGCCGGACTAAAGGCGGATTATTTTCAATCGGAATTAGTCGAAACCCTCTCTATGGGCGTGTACTTTTCTAATCACTTTATAAAGCAGTATCCTGACTTTTTAGGGCATTTCAATGCTGCCGTGTCGTCTTGTGAGAAATAAGTTATGACCTTAAGTATTCACCTAATTAAAGTTCCAGCAGAAGAAACCTTATCTGCCCGAGTCGTGCACCTGCCCGCCAATGGCGGCACCATCGGACGCTCTCCCGACGCTAATGTATTTTTACCAGACCATAGCCAGATGATATCGCGACTACATGCTGAAATATCACTACACAACGGGGGGTACCAGCTTATCGATAAAAGCACGAATGCAACCCTCATCAATGATAAAAAGATATTAAAGGGTCGGCCTTACCTATTAAATGATGGCGACGTAATACAAGTAGTTAATTACACTATGCTAGTCAGCACGCTTAATAGTGCCCCAACGGTAGCCCCCACTCAAGCGGAAGAAAGTGACCCATTTAGTCATCCTTTTGCATTAGATTTGGCTGATGATGACATCGATTTTCTAGAACAAGTGGACGCTAACCCAGATGCCAGTAACAACACGGAACAACATCTATTTTCAGCTCAAGGCGTATTTAGCGACGATCCCTTTAACTCAGACCCTTTTGCAGACTTTAGTCAAGATGAAATGCCTGATGAAGCTTACTTAGCTCCGGACACAGCGTCTGACAATATCACCAGTAGTCAAAAAGAGAATAATGCAGAGCCAGCCAGTCAGCAATATTTCCCAATTCAAGGTGCAGAGCAAGACAATTTATCCGAGCGCGTGGATCAACTGCTGTCGCTGACCGAAGAAAATCAACGCTTTTTGCAAAATCCTCAGTTACAGCATCAAATGCTATTTGAAGTGCTTGAAGAAACGCTCGATCAATTTCTCGATGAGTTTTCACCTAGCCATCTTGAAAGCTTATTTGCCGATTTTGTTAGTGGTGGCCTGTTTAGTAACAAAGAAAAAAAGTATTGGCGGATCTACCGTTCTCATTTTAATAAACGCCAAAACAAAGGGGATTATCGCCGTCAGTTTAAAGCCCTGTTTATGGAAAATATGCAAAAACAAGGAATGAAAAAATAATGCGGCTATTACTCATTAGTATAGGTATCTGGTTGCTTAGCGCATGCTCATCAGCCCCAGAGCCAATTGCAACCCCCTTTCAATTAACGCTATCAAGTGATGGACTTATCAATCCTTATCAAGATAACGATGCCAACCCTGTGGTACTGCGACTTTATCAACTGCGAGACGAACAAGCGTTTAAACAAGCCAGTTATATCGAGCTGTATCACAATGATAATCAAGTGTTGGCCAAAGATTTAGTAAGTAAACAGCTGCTTGCTCCCTTTCTACCGGCGAGGGAATTGAGTATGACCTTAGACATTCACCGTGACAGCCGCTTTATTGCGGTGTTTGCCGAATTTGCTAACTATCAAGATAGCCAAGCCAGCACTGTCATAGCCTTACCGGAAACCGCTGAGCAACGTCTGTTTCTAAATATTTCAGGCAATACCGTCTTACTCACTAGCCAAGAAAAGAAAAAGCCTTGGTGGTCAGTGTTTTAATTTTATTACAAGGAATTTGGCCGTGGATGCCTACAAAAAAGTAATTTGGCAAGAAGGGATGTTTATTTCTCCCCAGCACTTTCAGCAGCAAGACCGATATTTGCAGCATTACATCCGTCAAAACGTGGAGACCTTAGCCGGTTACGCCCCGTTTTATGGCATCACTCAGCTGACAATTAATCATGACCTATTGAAAATGGGTAAACTTTCCGTCACCAGTTGTGCCGGTATATTTCCAGATGGCACACCATTTCAACTTAATCACGAAATCGTGATCGATATTGCACCCAACACTATCGACAAAGGTATTTTGCTTGCGCTTCCCATGTCGCTACAGGGGAATAATGATTATGGCCACAGTGAGGGTGATCAGAGTCGTTACTTAAGCCAAGGAGTCAATGTATTTGATAACTCCACCGATGAAAATGCCAGCATTGAAATTGATGTCGCTCAGCTTAATCTGCGTTTAAAAATGGCAGGCGAAGATCTTTCTGGCTTTACCACTTTACCCCTCACCAAGGTTTTAGAATGTCGTGAAACAGGCGAAGTCATATTAGACCGCAGCTTTATTCCAGCGGCACTGCATTATGGCGCAGCCTTATTTCTTATCGAGCGGGTAAAAGAGATAAATGCCTTACTAAACCATCGCGTAAAAACCTTATTGCAACGTATCGAAGCAGGCCAAGAACAAAAGAGTGGCCAAGCCCTGATGCAAGATTACCTTTGGTTACAAACCCTAAACAGCTGGACACCTTGGTTTGAATTAACCTTGAATAATCCAAACCTGAGTACTTACGAGCTGTACGCACAATTGCGACGTTTTCAAGCTGAACTACTGGCCTTGCAACCCGCCGCCGCGCCAGCTTGTCCGCCGCTTCAGCTTGATGCCCTATATGGTAGCTTTAACCCACTGTTTGCTAGCCTGCGCGAAATGCTCACTTTAGTTCAACAAGATTCGGTCATAGAGTTTACTTGGGATCAAAGCTTGTTTGAAAAACGTCGTTTACTGCGCACCTTAATAAAAGATCCACAAGCACTGCAAAACCGACGCTTTATACTGACTGTAAAATCGAGTTTAAATGCAAACCAGCTGAACGAGCTATTCCCTGTTGCCGCTAAACTTAGTGGTAATGGCCGCATTGTCGAACTCGTGCGCAATGCTCTTTCGGGCATTGATCTACACCCGCTTCCAGTGGCGCCGAGTGAGTTAAGGCCAAGCCCAGGTTTGGCTTATTTTGAAATAAACGACCAGCATCCATTATGGTTAGAAATGCTCAACAATCGTGATGCCCTAGCGCTTCATGTTGATGCTCGCATTCCTACTCTTGATGTTGTGCTATACGCATTAAAATAATCAGGTATGGCGATGGATTTTTTAGATCAAGTTACGCAAGTTAAAAATAAACAATCGACTCAAACAGAGTCGGCGGAACAAGGCATTGACGAGATCGGCCATTCATTGATTTTGGTTCAAGACGATATTGGCCAAATAGAATTTTTGCGCCATTTTGATAAATCAGAAAATCAGCTGTTAAATATTAGTAGTGAGCTGCTGGGACTAGTACTAAAACTGTCACAACTGCCTGCACCTGATAATATTGCTGAATTTCGCCGTCATCTTATTGAGCAAATAAATGAGTTAAAGCAACGCGGCGCGCAGCTTACCTACCCCGTTGCCGTTATCGACAAACTGTGCTTTTTATTTGCAGTGGTACTGGATGAATTCATTCAATACAGCTCATGGGGAGAAGAAAGCAAATGGGAGAACAAGACCTTACTCAGTGAGTTGTTTGGCATGCGAAATGGCGGCGAGCTATTTTATTCCGTAGCAGATAAGGCCTTGCGTCAACCTAGTAAATTAATTGATTTAATTGAAATCATTTATTTATTTTTAAGTATTGGCTTTAAAGGTCAATATCGCGATGCCAATGCCGATCAATTAGCGATTTTTATGCATGAAATTGAGCTGCAAATGCATCAACATCGCCCAGTCACAGGGTTACGTTGTCAACTCAACGCAACCTTACCGAAAGTGCGTAACCCTAGTCGACGTAAGCGCTATTTTCTAACGACTTTATTCTTTAGTGGCTTAATCATAACCAGCATCGGCTTAGCGCATTTTTGGTACAAAAACACCACCGAGCAGCGAGCGCGTGATTTCATAGGACTGACCAATTATAGTCCACGCTACATTGTATCGGGTCAGCAAAATGACATTATATATATTAGTACCGACCAAGATTTAACCAGTGCCCCAAAACGTGGCTCTTCAAACACCCTGTTAGACACTGACTGGCTAGTACAGCTTGCCACCTTCTCAAGGCGAAAAAGTGCCTTAGCATTTACTAAGTCTCTCTCTCCATCGAGTTACCAGCCTTATGTGCAACCCTATAAGCAATACTATCGCGTTGTGCTTCGTGCCGATAGCAAGCAGCAAGCCAACCAAATAAAGGATTGGTATCAACAACATGACGGGGTGAATGCGATGATCATTCAAGCTCAGAATAGCAATAATCAATAGTATGTTAGGTAACCAATAAGCCATGACTAATCGCCAAAAACTCCTCATCAGCCTTATTACTAGCACCGTGTTAAGTGTGCTGCTTTGCCTGCTTATTTGGCTAATTCCTTTAACTGAGCACCCTCTAATTTGGAGTAGTATCAGTATCTTATTTATTGTAAGTAGCGCTTATGGTGGCTACATGTGGTGGCGCACCACGCCAGAAACTGCCCAAAAGAAACAACAAAAACAAGCTGTGCTTAAACGTCAAAGTCAGTTATTGGCAAAACATTTTGATCGCATGCTCACTCAGCAAAAACAAAAAAAGCGCCTAACCAGTCGCTACGATCAGCCCATTTATTTATACCTTTCAGAGCAACCCAAACACGAAAAAAATGTGATCAGTCAAATGGGCTTTGAAGCCTATAAATTGGATGAGTTTGGCAATGACATCGATTTCCCAATCCTGTTTTGGTTAAGTGAAAGTGCAATATTGATCAGCATTAGCTTAGGCGATGATCAGCAGGCCGAATTTTTGGATGTTATCACTAAAAAGCTAAATCAATGGCGACCAAGCCAAGCGGCTAATGGCATATTGCTGTCTACCCCTATTTCTCAACTACTCGCTAGCAAAGAAGTGATCCAACAAGCGGCAGATCAACAACGCAGCCATATTCAATTTTTCAATCAAAAATTTGGCTTAAACCTTCCCATCTATAACTTAATCAGCGATATCGGTGAGTTAGCAGATTTCTGTCAATATTTCTCCGCGTTTGAGGAAACCAAACGTGACGACGCATTTGGTGCCACCATGCCTGTTAACCGTAATGGTGGCATTGACGCAACCTGGTTTGACCAATCATTTAACCACCTAATTGAACAATTAATGGCGAATATGTCACGCGCGATTGCTGGTCAGCTCAACCCACTTTATCGCAACGCCATTGCCAGCGCCCCTTACCAACTGGGCTTACTAAAGCAAAACTTGTGGCTATTTTTCAAACGCCTTTATCGCCAGGAGCAACTTAATCGTTCGTTGCACTTTCGCGGTTATTATCTCATTCATGGCGGTAATGATAAAAAGCAACATGATTTACTCGCCGCGACATTGGCCCATGAGCTTGGCCACGAAGTGATTAATCAATCGCCCTTAGAAGCCATTAAGCAAACCCTGTTTGCACAACACCTTATGGGCAATGTTATCTTGCCTGAGCAGGCATTAGTGGGTGTCAATAAGCAAAAAGAAAATACCCGGATGTTAACCCAAGGCGCATACATAACGTGCTGCGCCTTACTATTTATCGGGTTATTGACTGTACTGAAATTCAATTTTGACTTCCAAAGCATGAGGGAAGAGCGAGCTGATTTGTTGCTTGAACGCTATAAGGAAGCCATCGCGGCGGCTCCTTATGATTTAGAAAACATGGCGGAAAACTTGCCTAACCTCTATTCCCTATATCAAATTTACGATTTATACCAACAACCTGAACCTTGGTATAGCAAACTGCCGTTACCGAGCCCAAGTATCAAACAACAAGTAGAAGACGCCTATTATGCAGAGCTTGAAGCAGTCCTGTTACCGTCAATGGTAAAAACTATAGAAAAAGATTTATTTGTTTACGTTAATTTGGAAGATCAACCAAATACATTAAATATAATGAATAACTACAAGTTGCTATTCAGTAAAGACAAGCCATCAAGCCGAGAGTTAATCGACTATTATGAGGAAACATTAAAAGCGCAAAGTGAAAATAACAGTATTAATACAGCGCAACTAAATGTGTTACTCCAAGACGTGTTTGAGCAGAAGCTGGTCCCACAGTCCCCCAACCAAGACTTACAACTATTAGCGGCGAAAGTGATCAATCAATCTGGTTTAGAAGCACTTATTTACCAGCACATTCGCCATTTGCCGCAATTTTCTCGACGTATCGATTTAAGTAAAGAGTTAGGCAGCGCCTTTTTTAGCAGCTTTCGTTTTGACCAAGATTTTGTTGGTTACCTCGTCCCTAATATTTTCACTCCAAATGGATTTCAGGCTCTTGATTTATCCGTCACCTCTCCATTATTAAAAGAAGCACTAGCAGATTATGCAGGGGTCGCGGGTAAGTCACCAAGCCCATTAGAGGTTTACCGCATCAGTCGTAACCTTAATATCATTTATCAAAATGAATATATTCAGTTTTGGCGCGAATTTATTAGCCAAGTTAAAGTGGTACCATTTGCAGGTGATGTCGGCTTGAAAAACAGCTTTGAACGGTTGGCCAGCACCACACAAAACCCGTTACAACAGCTCTATCAGACCTTACATCGCTATACCTATATCGACGTAAGCCAAAACAATACTGAGATGCAAGCCAGTGGGGCCTTAAGTACGCTGACAAGTAAATTGCCTGGCGATAAATTATCTGCAGATTTGCTAGCAATGGATAAGGATAAAGCAGAAATTGCCCGTCAAATTGCACTAAGCTTCCAAAACTATCATCAATTACTGGCACCCGATCCACAAGGGATCACGCCATTGGATCAGTTACAACAACAGGTCGCAATGACTAACGACTGGCTCAGTGCTTATTACAACAGTGCGACACCTGACTCCCTTGCTTTTGAAACATTAGCTAAACCGTTACAAGGTGCAAATCCCTTAGCTGCACTTTATACCTTATCTAGCTCTCATAATGATCTAATTAAAAAGGTGGTTCAGCGCATGTGCCAGCAAGGCAACAGCATGTTACTCAGTCTTGCTGGGCAACACATTAACAAACAGTGGCAACAGCTGGTTTACAGTGAATATCAACAAAAAATTGCGGCCTATTACCCTTTTAATCCAAATGCAAAGCAGCAAGCTGGACTTAAAAATGTGCAGCAATTTTTCTCTAGCAAAGGCACGTTAGAGCAATTCATTAGCGAAAAGCTAAGTGCATTTTCATCTCTTGCTAATGGTGAGCCGGCGATTGTTGGTTTTTTACCACGTACCCAACTGACCTTAAATGCTGAGGTTTGGCCGATGATTATGATTGCCAGAGAAATTCAAAACGCTTTATACCAAGGTGGACCGGATACTTTTGGTCTTAGCTTCACCCTAAAAGCCCATACCATGTCATCTGAGCTCACGCGCTTTGATATTAGTGCCGAGCAAAGTTTATTTCGTTACCGCCACGGCCCAGCCTTATGGCAGCAAATTACTTGGCCCGACCCAAAACAACTGGAATATGACCTAACGGTAACGATGAATACTCCGCAAGCTCAAGTACTTAAAAAAGAAGTAGCAGGGCCTTGGAGTTGGTTTAAATTGCTCAGTTTACCGGCAGACAGTGACTCTCGCTTGGTAGAGATCAGGAATGAGCAATATAAGATGGTGCTTGAATTACATTCCGACCAGCAAACAAACCCATTTTTGGCAGACTTTTTCACTCGCTTGCACTTACCCGCTAGCTTATAAATGTTAAAAGTAGCAATCACAGATCCGCTACCGACAGCGCTTGCAACCATGACATGGCTGCAAGCGCCGACCCCATTAACACCGAATATTTATGTCGGTGAGCATGCGCAACATGGCTGGGTAAAAATAAAGCTAGCCCGTAGCCAAACTGACAAACAATTACTACAGCGAGAAATTCAAGCTCTGAAGCATTTATCCAATGCTCCCCTACCCTACATAGCTCGATATATCAGCAGCTTTGAGCAAAACAACAGCTATTATTTGCTCACGCCTTGGCTCAAAGGCGAGCCTCTGTCAAACTTGATTAGGCAAAATCGAGCCCCTTTATTTGATTGGCGGTCCCAGCTGGCTACAGCACTCAGTCATTGCCATCAACTCGGTTTTAATCACGGTGATATTAAACCAAGTAATATTTTAGTGATGCGAAAGCAAATTGTGTTGCTGGACTTTGGCGCTAGCTTGCCCCATGGCGAGTCATTATCTCGCGTCATGCAATACGGCTTCAGCCCGCATTTTTGTCATCCTGAATTATTAACCGGACAAGGTATTATTCGGCCCTGTCACGATTGGTATGCCTTCGCTGTCACTGTGTTATCAGCGCAAGGCATGCACCCATTTAACGGCTTAGATATTCTATCTGCCGCTCAGCAAAGGCGACATCCCCATTACCCAAGCAATAGTCGAACGTGTTATCAATTATTGGTTAATCAAGCATATGCTCTATCCTTACATCATTCGGGTCGATTTAACTCACCACTGAGTTATGATAAGGGCAATGAACGTTGCTAGTGATGTGCCCATGAATAACACCTTAGAACAGCTCAACTACGTCACCTTATTTAGTCAACTACCCGATAGCTTCTATCAACAAGTCATACCAACGCCATTGTTACGCCCGAAGTTAGTACACGCTAACACCGATGTCGCCAGATTATTAAACTTAGATATCAATGAACTACAGCGAGACAAGTTTACTCAACTGTTTTCAGGCAATACACTGCTCAACAACATGGCTCCTTTAGCGATGAAATACGCAGGCCATCAATTTGGCATTTACAACCCCGCTTTAGGCGATGGTCGCGGTTTATTATTGGCACAAGTGAAAAGTGATAATGGCGTTATTTGGGACTTACATTTAAAAGGCGCAGGAAAAACGCCTTATTCACGTCAGGGCGACGGCCGAGCGGTATTACGCTCAAGTATTCGAGAGTACTTGTGCAGTGAAGCGATGCACCATCTGGGCATTGCTACAACCCGCGCCCTTTGCTTAGTTGACAGCGAAGAGCCTGTTTGGCGTGAACGACTAGAAACAGGTGCCACCCTAGTTCGAGTCAGTGAAAGCCATATCCGCTTTGGCCATTTTGAATATCTGTACCACAGTAATCAACATCACCTATTGCCAGTGTTGGCCGACGCGGTGATCGCACAACATTACCCTCACCTAGTGAACGAACCAGAGCCTTATTTGGCCTTATTTAAACAAGTAATAAGCACCACTGCCACGTTAATCGCACAATGGCAAGGGGTTGGCTTTTGCCATGGGGTAATGAACACAGATAATATGTCGATACTCGGGCAAACCTTTGATTATGGTCCATTCGCCTTCCTTGATAGCTACCAAGCCGACTATATTTGTAATCATTCTGATTACGAAGGACGTTATGCCTTTAATCGCCAAGCCGACATAGCACAGTGGAACTTATCTGCTTTGGGCTATGCGCTAACACCGCTCATTTCAAACCAAAGCTTAAATGATGCGCTGGCTGAGTTTGAACCGCAACTCGTCCACCAATACCGCAGCCTACTGCAAAGCAAGCTTGGGTTTAGTGAACACCAAGAGCAAGATGGCGATTTAATTCGAACCCTGTTTAATTTACTGGCCGCTAATCAAGTAGATTACACTTGTTTCTTTCGCCGCCTCGCCAACACCGTAGGGCCGGAACAAATGTATGATCTATTTGAAGACCAACGGGGCTTTAGTGAGTGGTTTGATCGCTATATGCTAAGACTTAGCCAAGACAGTATGCCAGCTTCAACGCGCAAGCTCAGTATGTTAAGTCACAACCCTAAGTATATTTTGCGTAACCATTTGGCCCAAGCCGCCATTGAACAAGCAGAGCAAGGTGACTATAACGAAATTGCGCGGCTATTTGCCTTACTGCAACACCCTTTTGATGAGCAAATGGAACATCATCAATATAGCCAGCCACCAGCCAAAGGCACACAACAACGCCCTCTAAGTTGTTCTTCTTAATACTATATGATGAATAAAATGATGTAAGACAAGTAACTAAACACTAAGTTTGTTTAACTACACAATTGTGAACATGCTTAAACATTTGTTTTGCTTTGGTTGAATCATCACTAATAAATCGGCAAGGTTTATCAAAATGATTCAAAGGAGTGGAACATGTTTTTTTCTTTCTTCGTTATCATCAAAGTGATAGCCATCATGATATTACTTCACAAATTTTGGGTGTTTGATCAGCGTTTAAAACCATTAAGTTTATTTCAATTTTGGCTAGTCGCTATTATCAATTTCATTTACGTATTATGTTTACAAGACACCGTCTCTTTTACGCAAGCTTACCCAAGTCGGCTTCATTAACCTTCACCACTGTTTAAAAAGGCCTATTTTTTAATAGGCCTTTTTTATATCACTAGCCACCCCATTAATAGCAAATCTATTAATTAAATCAGCTCTATTCACTTTAACTACAACAAGCGCAAGTTCTCAATTTTATTCAATTGCAGCGCGAGATAAAATATCGTTTTCAAGAAAGCAAAAGTAAAAATAAAAAATATAAAATCTTCATATTTACTAAATAACAGCAATCGGTTACGAAAAAACCGGTCAAAATACACACAACAAACACCTACAAAAACACCACAAAGCATTAACAGAAATAAAACAAAGTGTGAGCCAACTAGATTTTTAAGCCAAAAAACAATAGCTACCAAGCAGTTTCATCTAGATAAAATTAAAAACGCTGATATCGTTCATCAGGAAAATATATACATGAACCTGATTTAGATCAGTAAACACAAAGGCAAAGCCATTTTTAATGCTCCCCAAAGGATGCCAAAACATCAATGCATTGAACCTTTTTGTTTTTATTTAGAGGGATATTATGAATTCACAACAAGACCCAGTCGAAACTAAACCGCCGGCAGAGCAAAATAACTATCAGCAAAAACATAAACCAGCCAGCGAGTTTAATAGTCGCACCGAATATTTAGAGCACGAGCTCGAAATTATGGAGCTAAAGCGCTGGAAACTGAATCTACCGTTTCGTGATTTTAGAATTGAGGTAGAAGATTGGGTGCCCGCATTTGCCGCTACTATAGGTAAAATTGTGATGGTAACAGCCATGGTCGCGGCTTTTGCCAGTCAATTTAATTTATCGCCAGAGTTTATTGTTGAAAACGTCCGTTATGAGTTATTAATTGCTGGCGTACTGTTTGTGGTTTTATTTTCTGCATTAATTAACCCACTCACCAACCTTGCCGGTACACACGGCCCGATGATCCCATTAATTCCCTTAATTGCTGCAGCAGGGGGACATCCTTTAGCGTTAGGTATTATGGTGGGCATATTTGGTTTACTACTCAGTGCCAGTAAGGGCGGCTCAAAACTGGTTACATTAACCGGTGAAGGCGTGCGCGGCGGCTTGCTGATTTACCTTGGTGCAATGGGCTTAGTGGGGCAAATTAAAAAGTTTGATGAATGGTCGGTCAGTATTGATCAAGAGCCGGTATTTTTTGTGGTGATCTTTGCCACTATTGTTATTTATGCTTATTTAGCAAAAATTCAAAAACGTTGGCTTGCCATTCCATTATGCTCGGCCATGGCCGGTATTATCGCTTACGCGATGGGCACGCCTTTTAGCTTTGTCACTGAGCCAGGTCTGCCCAACATGAGCCCATTTTATTGGTGGGGAGAAAATACTGGCTGGCAGATGGGCTGGCCTGAATTGCATCATTACATTGCCGTTATTCCCTTTGCCATTTTAGCGGTGGCAATGTGGTCACCCGATTTCTTAGGACACCGTGTATTCCAAGAGCTAAATTACCCACGCAAGGCCCACAAGGTATTAATGAATGTGGATGACACCATGGCGGTATGTTCTGTTCGTCAAATTATCGGTGCGGGCTTAGGTGGTGGTAACTTAGCGTCATCTTGGGGTACTTATATGATCCCTGCCGCTATCGCCAAGCGCCCTATTCCAGGTGGCGCGGTGTTAACCGGTCTGGTTTGTGTGCTGGCCTCGGTGATTGGCTATCCAATGGACTTAGCCATGTGGGAGCCGGTATTACGTGTAGCACTATTAGTGGGCGTGTTTTTACCACTACTTGAAGCGGGCATGCAAATGGTACGCAGCGCGCAAAACTCTCAAAGTGCGGGTATCTGTATGTTCTCTTGCGCCTTAGTTAACCCAGTATTTGGTTGGGCACTGGCCATGCTGCTGGATAACCTTGGCTTAACCGGCGACAAAGAGCGTGCGGAATCCCTATCTTGGACTGATAAGCTAACTATCCCGCTTATCACTTTCATTATCTGTGTTGGCTCACTGGCACTAGTGGGTCAGCTGCCGGGCTTTCCTGCACTGCTCTAAAACAACAAACTTAACCACAATTTGATAACCCATTAATCCGAGGCGCAACGTCTCGGATTTTTTTATCTGCTTAAGCAGTATTACTTTCCAGCCAACGCCAACAAAATTAGCCATACTTTTACGCCTTTACGGTTGTCAAATGCCTTAAATCCTGTTTTCATTGCTGCATTATTGTAGTGGGTCAGCACGCTGCGAGCTTATCGCATTTTCTAGCGTTATCACCAAGCTGACAAATACCACTACGAGAGCAATTCAATATACTGTTATTAAAGGAAATATTAATGGCACAGTTTATCTATACCATGAACCGCGTGGGCAAAGTCGTTCCCCCCAAACGCACTATTTTAAAGGATATCTCACTTAGCTTTTTCCCGGGCGCTAAAATTGGCGTATTAGGTCTAAACGGTGCGGGTAAATCTACTCTTTTGCGCATTATGGCAGGTGTAGACACTGAAATTGAGGGCGAAGCACGGCCCATGCCGGGCATTAAGATCGGTTACTTACCGCAAGAGCCTAAACTCGATTTAGATAAAACCGTGCGTGAAGTGGTAGAAGAAGCCGTTGCCGAAGTGAAAAATGCACTGGTGCGTTTAGATGAAGTGTACAACGAATACGCCCTTGAAAACGCTGATTTTGACGCCCTAGCTAAAGAACAAGGCGAGCTAGAAGCCATTATTCAAGCTCATGACGGCCATAATCTAGACAACCAACTAGAGCGCGCTGCAGATGCACTGCGCTTGCCTGAATGGGACGCGCAAGTTAAGCACTTATCAGGTGGTGAGCGTCGCCGCGTTGCTATTTGTCGCTTGTTACTCGAAAAACCAGACATGCTGCTACTTGATGAGCCAACTAACCACTTGGATGCCGAGTCAGTGGCTTGGTTAGAGCGCTTCTTACACGATTACGAAGGCACTGTTGTAGCCATTACCCATGACCGTTACTTCTTGGATAACGTAGCGGGTTGGATCTTAGAGCTAGACCGTGGTTACGGCATTCCTTGGGAAGGTAACTACTCATCTTGGCTTGAGCAAAAAGATGCACGTTTGCAACAAGAAGCGTCACAAGAAAAAGCGCGTCAAAAATCCATTGAAAAAGAATTGGAATGGGTACGCTCTAACGCCAAAGGTCGTCAATCTAAAAGCAAGGCACGTATGGCGCGTTTTGAAGAGCTTAATAACCAAGATTACGCTAAACGTAATGAAACCAATGAACTGTTTATCCCAACAGGTCAGCGCTTAGGCGATCAAGTTATTGACGTCACTAACCTGAAAAAATCCTTCAATGGCCGTGTGTTAATCGATGATTTGTCTTTCAGCATTCCGAAAGGCGCTATCGTGGGTATTATCGGCCCTAACGGCGCGGGTAAATCGACCCTGTTTAAGATGATCAGCGGTCAAGAACAACCCGACTCCGGTGAAGTAAAACTCGGTGAAACAGTTCAACTGGCGAGTGTTGACCAGTTCCGTGACCACATGGATAACAATAAAACGGTATTCCAAGAAGTCACCGGTGGCGGCGACATGATGATGGTAGGCAATATCCAAATTCCTAGCCGCGCCTATGTAAGCCGTTTTAACTTTAAAGGCACCGACCAACAAAAGCGTGTAGGCGATTTGTCTGGTGGTGAACGCGGTCGTTTACACTTAGCCAAACTATTGCAAACTGGCGGTAACGTATTGCTACTGGATGAGCCAACCAACGACTTGGACATCGAGACCCTACGTGCGCTGGAAGATGCGCTATTAGAATTTGCTGGCTGTGCCATGGTTATTTCCCATGACCGTTGGTTCTTAGACCGTATTGCCACACACATTCTTGATTACCGAGATGAAGGCCAAATCAACTTCTATGAAGGTAACTACACCGACTACGAAGCTTGGCTGAAAAAAACCTACGGTGCAGCAGCGGCAGAGCCACACCGCATTAAATACAAACGAATTTCATAAGCTAAGTTTGAACCTAGCAAATACGCCCAGCCTTGCTGGGCGTTTCTTTTTCGGCAAAGTCGCACAAAGCTCACATCTTAGTTATGCTTAAAAGCGCAGAGGATGATCTTGGGTAAAAAAAGCGCTAATCTGCCAGATATCGCTTGGGGAAGCATCCCTAACAGCCATATTAACTACAGGAACAGATGTATGTCAGAGCGTAGAAAGTTTTCCCGCGTGGTATATGAAGCCAGCGCATCAATTGAAGCGAATGGGCAACAATGGTCTACTCAATTATTAGATTTGTCGTTAAAAGGTGCACTTGTTGCCACTCCTGACAATTGGACCGAAGCCGTCGGCACTGAGTTAGTCTTGCATTTTACGTTAGTCGATACCAACATCGAACTCAGTATGAATGTCTCCTTATGCCATCAACATGACGATCATTTAGGCTTAAAAACTACCAGTATTGACATTGAAAGTGCGACTCATTTGAAACGTTTAGTACAGTTGAATGTTGGCGATGATGAGTTGCTCCATCGAGAGTTAGAGCAGCTGGTGAAAGAGCAAGACTAAACGCGATTTATCTTTCATTGCTACATTTAGGCTCGACTGATTACACCACCACTTAAAGCAAAACTAATCGGGATAGCGCTTGTTGATTATTTCTTATGTGTTATCCCATCATAGCGCCATTAAGAATCAAAATGACGAGTGCTCACGACCTCTACTTGGCTAGCTCTTGCATAAAATCACCAGAAGGTATTAACTTACTTGGCTCTACTGGCCAGCAATAGCGATACAACCTGGCCCTAATAAAGCGATTGCTAGGCGCGTGGGTGATCAACTCAACTTCTTTAAGCTCTCTAATATATTCGTGAGGTTGCGGATAGGCTAATGTACACTCCTCGTATTCATCAAGCAGGCGTAATAACTTACCGGGGTCATTCATCTTGTACACTTCACCTAACACCCAATCGTTGTCAGACTGGGGGGTCACTAAACCGGGATAACTCGCAACCAAAAATAAACGACCGGAAACACGCGCATCACTCACATATTGGCTTTGCTGCTTAATTAAATCATGACGCGTCCCTGCTCGACGTAACGAACCATAGACAAAAACAAACTGACTTTGGTGATCCATTATGGCGACTCCAAACTAAACTCACCGTAAATGTAACAAACTTATGATGCTATTGAAGGCAACACCACAATTATTAACAAAGCTATCAAATATACTGGTAACTTGTTTTTAGCCTGATCATTTTAATCTTTCAAATACCACAAAGGAATAAACATGGTAGAACACATAACCGGTATGCTGGCACTTATAGGGGTACTGTCTCTGTTATGTCAATGGGTGGGATGGAAACTACGACTTCCAGCCATCTTACCTTTATTATTGTGTGGCCTATTACTTGGCCCCGGTTTAGGCTGGCTTCAGCCGGATGCTATTTTTGGTGACTTACTGTTCCCCATTATTTCATTAGGAGTGGCCGTTATCTTATTTGAAGGGGCGCTCACCCTTAATTTTAAAGAAATTAAAGAGCACGGCCGGATGGTGACCCATTTAGTCTCAATTGGCGTGCTGATCACTTGGGCTTGTGTCACTCCTGCGGCCTACTTTTTGCTCGGCTTTGACTGGCCTATCGCCTTGTTGTTTGGCACCCTGGTAGTGGTAACTGGACCGACTGTGATTGTGCCCATGCTGCGCTCAGTGCGGCCAAAATCAAACCTAGCCAGCATCTTGCGCTGGGAAGGCATAGTAATCGATCCCATTGGGGCACTACTTGCCGTATTAGTATTTGAGTACATTACTGTCACTGCCGATCCCACGACTCATGTCATGGTCTCTTTAGGATTAACTTTATTGATTGGCCTTGGTCTCGGTGCATTGGGTGGATATGGCATAGGCATGGCCATTAGAAAAAACATCTTTCCACATTACTTACGCAATACCGCAGTACTGACCATTATGCTCGGTATTTTCGTTGGCTCCAATATTCTGCAAGAAGAGTCCGGTTTATTAACGGTCACGGTAATGGGTATTTGGCTTGCCAATATGCGCGCAGTAGATATTGCGGATATATTGGAGTTCAAAGAAACACTAACTGTTTTGTTGATCTCTGCGTTGTTTATTCTATTAGCTGCGCGATTAAACTCCGACGCCATGCTCAGCCTAGGTTGGGCTGGCTTAGGTGTATTACTGGTGGTTATGCTTGTCGCCAGACCACTGAGTGTTTGGATCTCTGGTATTGGTACTTCTCTCACCAGAGCCGACAAATGGTTCTTAAGTTGGCTGGCTCCCCGCGGTATCGTTGCGGCAGCAATATCTTCTTTATTTGCCATCAAACTAGAGCAGCTTAATGTCGCGGGCTCAGAATTAATTGTTCCCTTGGTATTTTTGATCATCATCGGCACAGTTGTGGTGCAAAGTTTAACCGCAGGAAGTTGGGCTCAGTTTCTCGGTGTTCAAGCTGGCTCACCACAAGGTTTGCTGATGTTCGGCGCTTCTAAATTTTCTAGAGAACTGGCCCTTATTTTACAAAGTAAAAACATTCCCGTTGTGCTCACAGATACCAACTACGACAATATTCGTTTGGCGCGAATGCAAAACTTACCAGTGTATTTTGGTAACCCAGCTTCCGAGCACGCAAGTAACTACCTTGATTTAAATGGCATTGGCCGCGTATTGGTGATGTCGCCCTACCGCCAACTTAATCCTTTAGTGAGTTTTCATTTTCAGGATTTATTCGGCATTAATAAAGTGTATGGCCTTAATAGCCGTGATAGCAGCAGTGCTCGGCATCAGTTATCCGAGTCTTACCTTAAGCGCCTATGCTTGTTTGGTGAGAATGTAACCTACGCCAAGCTAGCCAGCTTAATGGCAAAAGGGGCCATATTAAAAATCACCAGTATTACTGATAACTTTACCCACGAGCATTTCCGCCTGCGCTACGGTGAAACAGCGATCCCTTTGGTATATATCACGAAAGAAAATAAAGTTAAGATCATTTCAGAAACAGAAAATAACCAACAGCAAAATGATATTGAGCTGATCAGTTTACTGCCCCTTGATGCCCAAGAGCACGCTATTCTACAACGTGCAAAAGAAGAAGCGGCTGAGCGAGAGGCCAAAGCAAAAGCGAAAGAAGAAGCTGAGCGAGCCAGTGAAGCGGTCAAGGAGCAAGCGCGCCTAAGTTCCACCGCTGAGCCTGAACTGCAGGCCACCGCTAACAACAAAGAAGTAAAAACAAACCACAACGAGTAGTGTTAAAAAGGTATCCAAGCAAAATTTAGATGCTTGGATACCTTTTTAACCAAACAAACTCTCGCAGAGCAAACAGGTTGATATTGCTTACGCAAGGCGAAAAAGTGCTCTTCTTTATAGAATTAATGATGCGGCAATAAACCACATGATGCCCGCAATGACAAAATCAAGCAATCGCCATGATAAAGGATTCGCGAATAGCGGCACCAATAAACGAGAACCAAAACCTAAGGCAAAAAAGAACAATAAAGAAGCCAACATGGCACCAAAGCCAAATAACCATTTTTGCGCGCCGTACTGAGTCGAAATAGAGCCCAATAAAATAACGGTATCTAAATAAACATGAGGATTAAGCCAAGTAAACGCAAGGCACGTAAGCACAACCTTACCAATGGAAAAGAAAGTATCAGATGCAGGGGCTAATGAATCGGCCTTATGGTTAATGGCCGCCCACAAGCTCCGAGCACCATAAACAATTAAAAACAGCGCACCGGCATAACGTGCAAACTGTTCTATCCAAGGCGCTTGTTTCACCAGCACTCCAAAACCAGCAACACCAAGAGCAATCAAAGCCGCATCAGATAGTGCACAAATGGTACACACTAAGAGCACATGCTGCCCTTTAAGGCCTTGGCGCAATACAAACGCGTTTTGTGAGCCGATAGCAATAATTAAACTGAAACCCAACAATAACCCTGTAACAAAAATATCCACTTTTACCTCTAGATCATGAAAAAACCTACCTGATGTAACCAGTTACAACAGCAATAAACACAAAGTTGCTCATGGTATACATTAAAAGACATGTAACAAAACAGCTGATCCTTTGAAACATGTACATACCGAGCTCAGATAAAAACAAGCGGCAATATGTACCACAATATGCCTTAACCGAGTTAAAGTTAAATAAGATCTAATTGACCAATTAATACGTTATCTAGTGTGAGACTCATTAATTTACATTAAGACAACTTATCAAGGAGCTGAGATGACTTCCCCCTATGAGCTGACGATCTATTTTGATGGACTTTGTCCGCTATGTCATCGCGAAATGCAACAGATTAAGCGTCGTGATCGGCATAACCTCATTGCTTTAGTCGATATCAACCGCATCGATTTTGAACAAAACTATCCACATATAGACAGAAAACACGCCAATGATATTTTACATGGCGAGCTAGCAAATGGCGCTATTCTGCTTGGTTTAGACGTCACACATAAAGCTTGGTCATTGGTTGGTTGTAACAAGCTAACATCGCTACTACGAGCCCCCGTAGTCAGGCCCTTTGCCGACCGAGCCTACTTAGTATTCGCCAAACACAGATATAACATTTCATTGCTGCTCACGGGTAAAAAGCGTTTAGCACACAGTGCCTGTGATGACGGCCACTGCATCACAAAAATTCGTTAGTTATTTTGGGGAAAATACGCCAAATAAACCGCAATATTATTGCGCCATCATCATTGATGAGAACATTGCATCACAAAAATTCGTTAGTTATTTTGGGGGAAATACGCCAAATAAACCGCAATATTATTGCGCCATCATCATTAATGAGAACATGGCATCACAAAAATTCGTTAGTTATTTGGGGGAAAACACACCAAATAAACCGCAATATTATTGCGCCATCATCATTGATGAGAACATTGCATAACAAAAATTCGTTAGTTATTTTGGGGAAAATACGCCAAATAAACCGCAATATTATTGCGCCATCATCATTGATGAGAACATTGCATCACAAAAATTCGTTAGTTGGAGTAAAATATGCCAAGTAGACGGGAATATTGCGCGTTGGTTATTGGTGCGAGTAGCGCCATTGCTCAGCAGTTAATTAAGCAACTTAGCAGCGATGAGCAGATCAAAACTATTTACGCCATCAGTCGTCAGCATACCAACTCGCCTACGGGCATCAAAGTTGTACCGCTAACTTGCAACAACACTGAAACAGAAATTTTAGCTAACTTAGAGCAAATTGATACACTCTTACCTGTACGTTATGTATTTATATGCAATGGATTTCTCTATGGCCAGCAGCCAATAACCCAAGCTGAGATAACACCCGAAAAGCGCTTGGAAGATATAAGCCCTGAGAATATGCTGGCGCTTATGCAAAGTAACATGCTCGTGCCACTAATGTGGCTAAAGCATTTGGTGCATCAACTACCCACTAAACTGGAATCACATATCGTCATTTTCAGCGCACGAGTCGGCAGTATTAACGATAACCGTTTAGGCGGCTGGTACAGTTATCGCGCCTCAAAAGCAGCCCTTAATATGATGATAAAAAATGCCGCGATTGAATACGGGCGACGACTCAAACAGGCGAAAATCATTGCATTTCACCCAGGGACAACCGACACCCCGTTGTCTAAACCTTTTCAAGCCAAGGTGGCTAAAGAAAAGTTATTCACCGCTGAATTTGTTGCCGCGCAGTTACTAAGCTTGTTACCAAACTACCCGCCTAATGGCCAAGCAAGTTTTATTGATTGGCAAGGACAAGCCATTGACTGGTAGCCATTAACCTACCCCTTGAGCAAAACATTGGGTTGAACTATCAACCATTAATTGGCTAACCCAATCTAATTGGTCATCACAATACACGTTTAATTGCGGTTTTAAACCCGCTTTTTGAAGCCCATGCACGCAACCTAAATACACCATACTCAAGCCGGGTAATTTAAGGTTTCGATTAAACAACGGCGTAGCACAAACACGACAAGTATATCGGGTAGCATTATCAGTAACAGCGTAGGTATTGAGTAATGCCATATCGACCACTAACTGCTCGGTATCTACAATCACATAAGTTGAAAAAGCCGAGCCATTCATCGCGCGACAAAGATCACAGTGACAACTAACGACGGTTCGCGCAGGGGCACCGCTCGTAAACGTCACAGCACCGCAGTGGCATTGTCCATTTAACAACTCATTCATCCTTCATTCCTTTTATCATTGCCCTACGATTTTTCATCGTTAGGATTACAACACTTCTAATGCATCACTCAGTTTTTTAACGCCAATCACTTCCATGCCTTCTATTGGCTTTTTCGGCACGTTGGCTATGGGCACAATAGCACGTTTAAAACCGTGTTTAGCCGCCTCAATAATCCGCTCCTGACCACTGGGTACAGGGCGGATCTCACCCGATAAGCCAACCTCACCAAACACCACTAATTCTTGCGATAAAGGTTGATCACGAAAACTCGAAACCAATGCCACTAATAAGGCCAAATCGGCACTGGTTTCAGCGACCTTAACCCCACCGACAACATTCACAAACACATCTTGATCGGCCATTTGTAAACCGCCATGACGATGCAATACCGCTAATAAAATAGCCAACCGGTTTTGCTCAGTTCCCACCGCCACACGGCGCGGGTTACCTTGTTGGGAATAATCCACTAAGGCTTGAATTTCCACCAGCAGCGGCCGAGTGCCTTCCCATATCACCATCACCACCGAGCCAGAGGTATTTTCTTCCCCGCGAGACAAAAAAATCGCCGATGGGTTACTAACCTCACGCATACCGCGATCGGTCATGGCAAATACACCTAATTCATTCACCGCACCAAAACGGTTTTTATGACCGCGCAGTGTGCGATAGCGAGAGTCTGCATCACCATCAAGCATCACCGAACAGTCAATACAATGCTCAAGTACTTTTGGCCCAGCCAAAGAGCCATCTTTCGTGACATGGCCGACCATAAAAATAGCAACACCAGTCTGTTTAGCAAAACGCGTTAAATAAGCGGCGGCTTCACGGACCTGCGATACACTGCCCGGCGAGCTTTGCACATCAGCCACATGCATCACTTGAATCGAATCAATCACCATGATTTGCGGTTTTACTTGCTCCGCTAAATGACAAATTGTTTCAACACTGGTTTCAGAGAGCATTTTTAACTTGTCATTTGGCAACCCTAAACGGTTCGCACGCATGGCAACCTGTTGCAACGACTCTTCACCTGTAACATACAACGCTCCCATGGTTTGCGCTAAATGACACATGGTTTGCAGTAACACAGTACTTTTACCGGCACCTGGGTTACCACCAATCAAAATAGCACTGCCGGGAACAATGCCACCGCCAAGCACGCGATCAAGCTCCTTAAAACCACTACTAAAACGTGGCAAGTCCGCCAGCGAAATATCATTTAACACCTGAACTTTTGCTTGAGTGGCCCCACTGTAACCTTGATGGCTGGCATTACGACTGCCTTTGGCCGGCGCTAAACGTACTTCTGTGATGGTATTCCACGCCTTACAGTCATTACATTGGCCTTGCCAACGTGAAAATTCTGAACCACATTCATTACATACATAAGCGGTTTTTGCTTTAGCCATAAGCCCTCTAAACGTTATTAAACCCGTTTTGCCGATTGTTCGGCACAATTTTTGTATCATACTACGCAATAATAAAAAAAAGCGACTGCTCCCCGTTGTCATTACGGGTAAAGTAAATACGCAGTTTTCTCTTTGACTCTATTGGCTAATCATACTTTCATGGATTTAAAAGACTACCAAGGACAAATCGAACAGCTATTGCCATTAATGCGCGAGTCTGATTTTAATGATCTGCTCGATAGGATTTTATTTGGTGAAAGTACCAATGTGAAATTCTTAGTTAAGATGGAACTCAATCGCCTTAACGCCCCCTGCCAACGCATCATAGATTTGCGTGACAAATACCCTGATACCAAAGAGTTTACCTTTGGTGAAAAGCGTCACTTTCTTGACGACACGGCGATCAAAGCCTTTGAAAAATCCCTCAAGAGGTTCAATAACATCTATACCATGGGGGTGTTTGAAGATGTTGTTAATCAAAAACGCGAGCCTAAAAATACCGAGAAAACAGAAAAAGTTAAAGCCCTACTCCAAGCTGAGCACCTAAACCTGCAGCGCTCTAATGCCCGAGGCGCTGAGCGAATGCACTTTGCCATTCCAGTGCAATTTCTGACTCAAGATGGCCAAGAGATAGCAGCAACCACTTCAGATATTTCAACCACAGGCTTAAGAGTCAAAGTAAGCCTTGAACATCGCGTGCAAACGGGTACCGATGTCGGCATTATTTTTACTGGCTTACAAAAAGAATTTAGCGGCCCTGAACTTAGAGCCCCAGTGCCTTACACGCTAGTTGGACAAGATAAAACAAAAGACATCATTTGGCTTCGCCTAGCACGAACTCAAGACCCTACTCGATTTGATAACTTTCTTGATGGCTTTATTAAAGGCAATAAGCATCGCTACAAAATTAATACTGACAATTTATTGCACTCGGTCACAACCAAAGGTTACGAACAATATTACCTGCCTTTAATGAAAGGGTTACCGCTTTTTTTCAGTCATCACAGCGAGCCCAAACTTGAGAGTGTGCTGTGTAATAGCCAAAACCTGCCTATCTTAGAATACTGGCGTGATGAAAAAGGTGAAAACAGCCTTTCTCAATTACTTAATCCAGAGCGGATAGCGCTGATTTTAAAGCAACCAGGTGAAATTAAAGAAACCCTGATATTTAGCTTTATTCACCATACCGAAAGTAAAGCCTTCTTTATTGCTGCGAGTAAAGAAGAGCTGCAACAAAGTGGACTTAAAACATTATTCCTTTCTTTTGCGTCCAGAAAAGCCAGTTGGCGAGTGTATAAGTTACAATTAACAGTCGCTGAGCCGACCATACTTAAGCGCCAGTTTAATGAGCATAGCCCGCAAAACGTATCGCGTATTGCCTTAGAGAAGGCCTTAGAGGTGCGTTATGTTGGCTGGTTAGCCGATGTGACCTTAGAGCAACATAAACCTAGCTACCAAAGCCTTGCCAGTGAGATAAAAAGTGCAAACCAGCTCAACCGTTTTGTTAGTAAAAAACAAACCCATTTTGAGCAGTTGCCTTTCAAATTTGTACAGCAGCGCCAAGAGAAACGCTATAACTACAACACACTAGTAGAGCTCACCACTAAAGCGGGAGTGTTAGAAGGGAGCACACAAGATTTTTCACCAAGAGGATTAAAAATAGCCCTCACCCAAGCGGCCCAAGTCAAGAAGGGAGAAAAGGTACTGATTTCTCTACCCAAGTTACAGAGCTTGACTAAAACCATGAACCTGTCGCGCATGGTGTATCGAGTGGTTGGATTTAATCCTGCACGCACTATTGTTCACCTATGCGTCGGCAAACATGCGGAATCCCATACAGGTACAGAATTTTTTAATTTACTGATTGAAAGTAACCCCGGCAAACTCAGTGAAGCAGTTGAAAAGCTGCCAAAACCTGGCTTAGAGCTCGCATTACGCCATTTATGCTGCCACCATTTATTATCTGCTGTAAACTTTGTCAGTCGTCATCATGGTCATTTTGATATTGGTAAGCTGGCAATTAACGCCCAGTCCCATAGCCTAGTACCACTACTTAAAGCATTTAATAAAGAAAAGGCTCAGTTCAATCTGTCGCCTATTTTTGGTGATAAACAATTAGAGCATTTAGTCGCCACACGATTGAAAAATTTACCCGGTAATGAAGCAAACCAGCGCATTGAAATGTATATACATATCGACGATAAAGACGAGCTTAAGGTAATACGCGGGTTAGATGAAGACTTTATTGATGATAGTGAACGCAAGGCCTTTATTAACCATGCACTACAACATGGCCATTTTTACTCCCTGATTATTGATTTAACCCGAGTAGGTAAACCAGATATAGAATCGATCCAAAAAGAACTCGATTACATTGCTCATTATGCAATTCATAAAGCAAAACAAGTTGAAAACGAGCTATGGGCGATTTGCGCCCTCGTTGAACTTTTTGATACAACTGAAGAAACGTTATATCGCTTTGGACTGCGCGATCCACAGTCGTAATGAGAAGGACAAGTAGCCAGCCAGCTATCAAACTGGCTGGCGTTTACTTATGACCAAGCCGTACTCTGACTGGTGCTTAAAATGCAGAGTGCCGCTTCCAAATCCAAATGATTAATGGATACCGCTGCCTGTTCTTGCACCACAGGCTTCGCATGAATAGCCACACCCATTGCCGATGCAGCCATCATCACTAAGTCGTTTGCACCATCACCAATCGCGACGGTTTGCGCATGACTAACACCATACTGTTGGGCAAGCTCACCTAAAACGCGTGCTTTAACTTGGGCATTAACGATTTCGCCCAACACTTTACCCGTCAACTTGCCATCGACAATCTCTAAGGTATTGGCAAATACCTGATCAAAACCTAAGTTATCTTTTAACGCTTGAGCAAAATAAGTAAAGCCGCCAGAGGCAATACAAACTTTCCAGCCCGCTTGCTTTAGACCTGCAATTAAGCCTTCCAAGCCAGGCATCAGCGGCATATTATCAATCACCTGATTAAGAATACTTTCATCCGCGCCTTCGAGTAAGGCCACTCGACTGCGCAAGCTTTCATTGAAGTCTAACTTACCATTCATGGCTTGAGCGGTCACCGCTGAGACTTGCTCGCCGACACCGTATAAGCGTGCAATTTCATCAATACATTCAATTTGGATTGTGGTTGAGTCCATGTCCATTAACACCACACCTGGCTCGGCCAAGTTAGGGATATGATCAACAAAAGCAAAATCCAATTGATGTGTTTGGCAAAAATCTTGAACTAAGGCTTTCGTTCCTGCTGGCGCCTGAACTAAATCAAGGCGAACAACGGTGGCCCCCAATATATTCTTTGGCGCGTAGGCATAAATACCATCGACTTTATTTTGTAATAGAATGTTACTGAATTGACTCAAAACTGGGCTAGTTAATGTGCGGCCCATTAACACTAACTGCTTAGCGGGTAACGTTGACACCTGAGTAACAGCACTGGCACCTTGAGGTTCAAACAAGAGAGCATCAAATGCCCCCACTTGCTCAATTAATAATGCCTTCCATTGTATAAGGCTCTCTGGCAATTGGGTCACTTTGACTTCACGTAACTTTTGCACAATACTTCCCTGATTTTTATTTAAATAAATTGCGCTCAAGATAGCTATTGCGTTTTACCTTTGCAAGTACCAATCTTAGTGTGTTTCTTGGTTAGGAGTCTTTTGTTAATGACACTAAATGCAAAATTGCCTCGATTATTTATTTGGCGAATGCTGCAACTAATTGTTGCTATTGGTTTAATTGGCTACCTTGCCTACCTCACGACCAACTTACAGGTACTCGCCGATAAAAACCGAATAGAACAAACACAGCGTTTTGGCTATACCCTAACCAACCGAGCAGCGAATGATGCCGCACGCTATCTCGAAGCCGAAGACAACGAGGAGTTATCGCGCCTTGTTGATGGCCTGTCCAATGACCCTTTGGTTAGAGATGTGACCATTTACAATGCCTTTGGAGTCGTATTGCATCAATCTGCCGATGCCTTACCACTCGATTTAGTTCTCAACTTATCACCTAAAACAACTTCGGCTGATGCGCGCGAAATTGCCCAAAATCGTATTCCTTATATTGCTGAGTTATTTAAAGAAAGTACTAAAATTGGCTACCTAAGAGTAACCCTAGAGCAAGGTAAAATATTGGCGGTAATGAATGACTACCAACAAAAAGCCAATGAACTGCTCAAAACCATGCTAATAGTCGCGCTACTAATAGGCTTTTTACTCACCCGCTCACTCTCGAAAAAACGCCATTGGTGGCAACAGCTGATGTACAAATCTAAGCAACAAGGAAAAGACCTCGCTTAATAGCCTTAAGTGGCACGCTTAAAACCAAAAATCCAAGCCAAGGCTTGGATTTTTATACACAAAGAGTTGGACCGTTTACAAATTTAAGCGTTTTGCTAACGATTTATATTGATCAGCAACAGTGCGGCCAAATAGCGGGTCATCTTGCGGATCATGATGCCAGTTTTGCTCAAGGTGACGCCAATCATCCGCACTTAAGCTAGCTTTAATCGCAGGTAAAATCTCAACCTCTTCATAATCAAGGTGGGCTTTTTGTAAATTAACAAATTGTTGTAATTTTTCGATGATGTCATCACGAGACACAATCGCATCAAGTAAAATGCTGTCTATCATCTCTTTTAGTTCAGCACTAATCATTTCTAGGTTCTGGTGTTCATCATGTAAACGGTTAGCTACGCTGTCATCGACAACCCGATATTTAAGGTAGTATTCGTAAATACTGTCTTCGAGAGGATGATGAAACTTCCCTGAATAAGTTTGTAAATAAGAAACAATATCTCTCACTAAGCGGTAGTCCACTTCATCCTCAAGCTTAATCCTACTGAGCTTATCTGTTAGCACGTTGAGCAACTTGGCAATATTTTTATGATCGTTATGTATGATACTTAACACGACTGCATCCTTATGCTTATCCTTGAAAATCCACTCTATCAAGGGCTTGGGAAAAATAACTTGATGTAGAGCATTACAGCTAACTGTTACTAAAAAAATACAAATAACCTTATGATATTAGTCGATTAATATTATATCGCCAAATTATTAAGGTAATTCAGGTTGCCAATCAATTGGCGCTAGACCTTGCTGCTTCAATCGTTCGTTAGTCGCCGAAAAATGGCCGCATCCGAAAAAACCTCGATGAGCAGATAATGGCGAAGGGTGTGCTGCTTTTAGTACGTGATGACGCTCATGATTGATCATTGCACCTTTTTTTTGCGCATGAGCCCCCCACAGCAGAAAGACCACACCGTCACAATGTAGATTAACTTGCTCTATTACCTTATCGGTAAATTGCTCCCAACCACATTTAGCATGGCTATGGGCTTTACCCGCCTCAACGGTCAACACGGTATTCAGCAACAGCACGCCTTGTTCGGCCCAACTTTGTAAAAAGCCATGACTTGGAATAACAAAACCCGGTATATCATTTTGTAGCTCTTTGTAAATATTGACTAATGATGGTGGTGTTTTGATACCAGGTAAGACCGAGAAACACAAACCATGGGCTTGGTTAGGCCCGTGGTAAGGATCTTGACCAATAATAACAACTTTAACATCAGACAGTTCAGTTAGTTTGAACGCATTAAACACCTCATGCTGGGGGGGATAAACAACTTTTCCTGAATCACGCTCAGCTTTAACAAAGGACATTATTTGCTGAAAGTAAACTTGTTCTTTTTCTACACCTATTACTTCCGCCCACGTTTTATGCTGCGTCATGAGTGCTTCCTTTTAGTTAGCTAACCTACTCAGTTAGCTGATAATAAGTCATGAAGCTAGAATAACACCGTTTATAGCCGCTAGAAACCGCGCCTTAAAACTGTAACTAAAATACGTAAATTAATAACAAATAAAGATTTAAGGCTCACGTATCTGCATATCACGCCCACAATCCCTATAATCGATATTTCATTGATTAAGATCAAAGAACTAAAAGCAAAAGTACCACTTTGGGGGTATTAAATTGATTTACATCAAGCTGGGAGCTGCCTATAATAGTTCATAGATTAATCAGGAAATAAAAGTACTTATATTTCATTTTTGTTATTTTATTTCATTACTTCTATCTTAAATGGAGCTTGACCATGACAGTTGGTGTGCAAATTACTAAAGCAAATAATGCCTCTTTAATTAACTCATTTTGGTTGTTAGATGAAGCAAAGCAAGAAGCACGTTGCCTTTGTGTAAAAGACAATGCTTACGCAGAGGACCAAGTTGTTGCGTTAAATGATTTGGGTGATATCGAATACAAAGAAGTACCAGTGCAAGTAGCCCCGCTACAAGAAGGTGGCCAACACCTAAACGTGAACGTGTTAAAGCGTGAAACGCTGGAAGATGCGATAGCGCATCCAGAAAAATACCCACAACTGACCATTCGCGTGTCAGGCTATGCTGTACGTTTTAACTCGTTAACAAAAGAGCAGCAACGTGATGTGATCACGCGTACTTTCACTGAAAGCCTATAATTTTTGGGTTTTAGTCTCCATTTAGCCATGGAGCGTAGAAATAAAAAGGGCGCAGTGCGCCCTTTTCCATCTTAAGACTAAGACGATTATTTTTTCTCAGGTCTTTTTCTAATTAGCCCTTCTTGAATGGTTGACGCGACTAACAGCCCATCGCGATTAAAAATTTTCCCTCGCACTAAACCGGTCCCACCCGCTGCGGCTTGACTATCAATTTCATAAAGTAGCCATTCATCAAAACGAAACTCATGATGAAACCACATCGAATGATCGATAGTAACCACTTGCATATGCGGCGAAAAGAAAGATTCACCATGGGGGTATAGGGCTGTCGGTAAAAAGTTAAAGTCTGATGCATAAGCCAATAAATATTGATGTACCCGCAAGTCGTCGGGCATCGCACCTCTGGCTTTCATCCATACCGCACGCTTAGGCTCAGATACTTCAGGAGCCAGAGGGTTAACCATTTTTACGGGACGAATTTCAATAGGTCGATCGCAAATAAATTTTTCACGTATATACTCAGGGAGTAGATCACGGTGTTTCAACGCATAATCTTGCTCTGATTCAAGTTCCTCTGGAGCCGGTACATCAGGCATTTTATCTTGATGTTCAAAGCCGCGCTCGGGCACTTTAAAAGAGGCCGTCATGTAGAAAATATCTTTGCCATTCTGAATCGCTTTGATCCGGCGAGTGGAAATAGTACCGCCATCTCGAATCGCTTCTACATCATAAACTATCGGTTGATTAACATCGCCCGCCAGCAAAAAATAACAATGTAGTGAATGTACTTTGCGTTGCTCTTCTACTGTTTCTTTCGCAGCAGACAAGGCTTGCCCCAGTACCTGACCACCAAACACGGCACCAAACCCTAAGTCTTGGCTCTGGCCACGGTATAGTGTGTTTTCAATGCGCTCAAGCTGAAGTTGAGAGAGCAAATCGGTTAATACTTTACTCATATGATGACCTGCTGTTGAAAAAGTTGCCCATGATAGGCATATACCCCAGCAACTTCAAGGAGCTTGTTTAGCGAGAGTTTGTGGTATGTGGCGCAAGTACTGTTTGGCCGCGAGATCACTAGAGGTGTGCCCAAAACTACCTTAACCAGAAATAGGCACCAGTGACAACATGCCATGGTAGGTAGCCAAGAGCAAAAAAGGGGCAAAAGCCCCCTTTAGTAGTCATTAAACCTGTGGTGTCTTAGTTATTCATTAATAGTTCGCGCAATTGTGCAAAATCAGCCGGCATCTCTTTTGATAACAGCTCAAGATCGGCGCGATCAGCTAGCTCTTTTGGCAAACCAATATCTTTACCTAAGATGGACTCAACACTTTCTTTAAACTTAGCAGGATGCGCAGTACATAAGAAAATACCGGTCTCCCCTGCTTGTAACTGCTTAGTCAGTTGATCATAGGCGATTGCACCATGTGGCTCACATAAGTAGCCCGCAGCGTCTAATCCTTTTAAAGCCACTTCTGTTTCAGCGTCAGTTAGCATGCCTTTACCTAGTTCAGATAACGACTTACCTTTTACCTTAAACAGCTCTTCGATACGCGGCCAGTTATTTGGTTGACTGACATCCATCGCATTAGAAAGCGTGGCAACTGTTTTCTTCGGCGCCCAATTACCGTCTTGCAGGTAACGTGGCACGGTATCATTTTCATTAGTCGCAGCAATAAAACGCTTAATTGGTAAACCTAACGCTTGCGCCAATAAACCTGCCGTAAGGTTACCAAAGTTACCACTTGGTACCGACACCACAACATTGTCACGCTTATCAGCGGGTAGTTGTGAAAAAGCTTCAAAATAGTAACAAATCTGCGCAAGTAAACGGCTAATATTAATAGAGTTAGCTGAATTCAGACCAATGGCTTGTTTTAACTCTTGATCATCAAATGCGTTCTTAACCATGGCCTGACAGGCATCAAAATCATCTTCAATCGCAACGGTAGTAATATTGCCACCTAAGGTACAAAACAGCTTTTCTTGCAGTGGGCTAATTTTGCCTTTCGGATATAAAATCACCACCTTGATGTTCTCTAGGCCATAAAATGCGTGGGCTACCGCTGCGCCAGTATCACCTGACGTCGCCGTTAGAATAGTGATCGCTTTATCGCCACCAAATTTAGCCAAACATTGCGCCATAAAGCGGCCGCCAAAGTCTTTAAATGCTAAAGTTGGGCCATGAAATAGCTCAAGGGCGTAGATATCATCGCTAACTTGTTTAATTGGCGCGCCAAACTGGAATGCTTTACTCACCATATCAGACACATCTTCAGCACTGAGTTCATCACCTATCAAGTGATGTAAAATGGCGCTACTGCGAGTAACAAGATCTTGTTTTAGTAACGCATCCACATCAGCCAACGGCGCGATAGTGTCAGGGAAAAACAACCCTTGGTTTTTACCTAAACCTTGTTTAACAGCCTGTTGAAAGCTCACTTGCTCGCTGTTTTCTTTGATATTGTATAAGTTCATAACTGCGTTCCTACAACTCTTGCACCTTCTTCATCGAGGTGACAAATATGACAAAATCCGTCTTCATTTTGAATGAAGTGCTCTTCTAACCAGCTTTTTAAACGTTGTGCTTGGTCTAATTCTTTCATCACCACAAACACCGTAGGGCCTGAGCCTGAAATGCCTGTCGCTAACGCACCGCTTTGTTTAGCGTATTTACGTACTTCTTTAAAGCCGGGAATCAATTGCTGACGATAAGGTTCAGCAATCACATCTTTGAGCATGCCTGCTGCCAAGTCAGGCTGGTTGGTATAACTGGCATGCACAAAACCCGCTAAGTGACGACCATAGGCTAATACATCGCTGCGACGATATTGCGCCGGTAAAATAGCACGAGCAGCCGACGTCGACACAGTGATGCCAGGGTAAGCCACTACCCAATACCACTCTTTAAAGCTCGGGATAGCTTGGCTAATTAATGCACCTTGCTCAAGCATTAATTGCATCCCGCCTAAATAACAAGGTGCGACGTTGTCGTAATGCACACTGCCACTTATTTCACCTTCAAGCTTGCCCATTAACGCCAGCATTTCCATCTCAGCTAATGGGTAATCATGTAAAGCATTAAGGGCTTCCAATGCGGCAACAATCGAGCTAGCACTAGAGCCTAAACCACTGCCCACCGGCAGGTTTTTTTCTAGTTCCATTGCAACCGGTAGGCAAGTTATACCTTTTTCTGACAGCGCCGCTTTGTAACCTAAATAACACTGATAAACAATGTTGCTCTTGCCGTCAGCAGGCAACTTGTGAGCAAAGCGACCACTGCAAGTTAAACTGTAATCGTCAGTACCCTTTTCAATTAACACCCGATCGCCCAACAGTGAGCCATCAATTGGCGCTAACGCGCCACCTAAAACATCAAACCCAACACTCACGTTAGCCGTAGAAGCGGGGGCGTAAGCAACAAGACTCATGATCCTATTCTCCAAATTAATCGTTTTACTGCTGGAATCATGGTTAAACTTCCTGCTTCCAATTGAGTGTTCTTAATACATCAGCGAACACACCTGCCGCTGTCACTTCCGTGCCAGCGCCATAACCTCTTAATACCATAGGGATTGGCTGGTAGTACTGGCTATATAGCGCAAGAGCGTTTTCGCCATCTTTTACCTTATTCAGTGGGTCAGATTCATCACATGCGATAATTGACACTCGGCAGTGACCATCTTCGATAGTTCCCGCATAGCGCAATACTTGACCTTTGTCTGCGGCATCCTTTGCACGCTTGGCAAAGTATTCGTCCGCTTGCGGTAAGCGCTCCATAAACTCTTCAATGGTTCCGCTGTCATCAAAGCCTGGCGGCAATGCAGCTTCAATTTCAACATCACTTAATGACAACTCCATGCCAGCTTCGCGAGCCAAAATTAGCAGTTTACGCGCCACGTCAACACCACTTAAATCATCGCGTGGGTCAGGTTCAGTAAAGCCATTCTCACGCGCAATTTTAGTCACCTCTGAAAACGCCATTCCTTCATCTAACTTACCAAAGATGTATGACAATGAACCAGATAGAATACCATTAAACGTCATCAGCTGGTCGCCAGCATTTAAAAGGTTTTGTAAATTTTCAATGACAGGTAAGCCTGCCCCCACGTTCGTTTCATAAAGAAATTTACGACGAGTCGATAAGGCAGTAAGGCGCAGCTGGCGGTAGTAATCCATGCTGCCAGTGTTGGCTTTTTTGTTAGCGGCAACCACATGGAAACCCGCGCCCAAAAAGTTAACGTAATCGTCAGCAATTTTGTCATCACTGGTACAGTCTACTAGCACAGGGTTAATGATATGTGAAGCTTCAACCAGTTGATGGGCACGCTTTAGCGAAAAGGGCTCAGTCGCGTCTTTAAGCTGATCACGCCAATTAGTTAAATCAATGCCATCTGGATTAGCGATCATTGCGCTACGATTAGCGATCCCACAAACACGCATAGTAATATTTTTATTCGCTAGCTGCTCTGTTTGGCGATGGATTTGGTCGACAAACGCACCACCAACACCACCACAGCCCACGAGGAATACGTCAATAAACTGCTGGCTGCCAAAGAAGTTGTGATGACAAGATTTAATTGCCTCATTAACTTTATTTTCAGGGATAACAGCAGAAATAGAGCGCTCTGATGATCCTTGCGCAATCGCAATAATATTTACCGACGGTTCAGCCAACGCGTTAAAGAAACGCGCAGCAACACCAAGGGATGTTTTCATGCCATCGCCAATCAGTGAGATAATCGCCAAGTTATGCTTTTGATCAATCGGCTCAATTAATTGATTGGCTAGCTCTAGTTCAAACTCTTGCTCTATCGCTGAAACGGCCAACTGTGCTTCATAGCTATGAATACAAAAACTAACGCTGTATTCAGACGAAGATTGAGTGATTAAGACAATAGAAACACCAGCACGTGATACCGCTGAGAAAATGCGACCAGCGATCCCCACCATGCCTTTCATCCCAGGACCAGACACACTTAACATGGTCATGCCCTTAAGATCTGAAATGGCTTTCACTTCCATTTTCGCATCACCTGGCTCACCGCTGATTAACGTGCCCGGTGCTTGAGGATTATTGGTGTTTTTGATCAAACAAGGAATGTGATGTTGTGAGATAGGTGCGATGGTTTTTGGGTGCAGTACCTTAGCACCAAAGTACGACAGCTCCATCGCCTCGGCGTAACTTAATGAATCAAGTAAAGTCGCATCTTTTACTAAACGCGGATCGCAGCTGTAAACGCCATCCACATCGGTCCATATTTCACAGCATTCAGCATCTAAACACGCCGCTAGCACAGCAGCGGAATAATCAGAGCCATTTCGGCCTAATACTAAGGTTTCACCCGCTTCGTTACCTGCCGTAAAGCCAGGCATTAAATAAACTGCCTCAGGGATAATCACCTCTGCAGCGAAACGCGCCTTTGAAGCGGCAATATCAACCATCGCTTCGACATAGCCGCCACGATAAGAAATTAACTTCTCTTGCGGCACAATTATTTCAACCACTTCACCTTTGGCTTTAAGTAACTCCGCCATGCAAGCGATACTAAGCACTTCACCTTGGGATAAAATTCGCGCTTCAATGTTATCTGGGCACTGCTCAAGCAAGCTCACACCTTGTAACAGCTTGCTTACTTTAGCCAATACCTCATCGGTTTGGTTTAACAGCGCATTATGTCTGAAATCAGGGTAAAGCTTAGAAAGGCCTATGATCAGGTCAGTAAAGATGGTTTTAATGGCTGCCACATGATGTTCTGCATTTTTCCCTTGGCTAGTTTGCGCCACCACTTCAACTAGGTTGTTGGTGACACCCGCTGGTGCAGATAAAACTAAAGCGACTTGTGACTGCTGCTGATTACTTACCACGATATCGGCAGCGCGATTAAATCGCTCTGCATTGGCTAAAGATGTGCCGCCAAACTTAAGTACGCGCATCGTACCTCTCCCTGATAAAAATGAAAAAGCCCGCTTCGTTTGAGCGGGCTTATAGAATTTTGCTATTGCTTATCCATTAGCCCGCCCCAGCGACAATAACTGTGCTGGTGGTAATAATGGTGGTAGTTGTTAGATTAACTAGCATAAAGCAACCTTATAAAATAATGGCTACACTAATACCTAACTTTACCTAGTTTGTCAATTCGCAGCGTTATAAACACGACAAGCCATAAAAGCCAATTTGACTACTTACAAAACAACAAAAAACCAATAAAAAAGAGAAAATAGAAAAAAACACCGCATAAATTCTGAATAAAGAACACTAACCAGCCTAAATCTCTACCAACAAGTTCAAGGTAAATATTCGCCTTCCCGCTCTGCTACAACGATATCAAGCCGACACAGGTATCAAAGCAAAGCCTAAGCCGCTCACGGATTTGCCCCCCCTACCCTGCTACTTTCACTAAGCGACCAAAAACATCGTAAATGATAGTGGCCAACTCGTAAGCTAACTTAAGGGCTGACTGCAACAAACATACCCAATCAACTTGAAGATGCTTGATTTCAGCATCTTCAAGTTGATTGGGTATAACCCTTTATGAACACTGGATAAAGCCAATATACATTCGTCTTACTACACAAGCCTGATAACAGACCTAGCAAAATAAGTTAATTTTTTTAGCGCATTTTCCTTACATCGCGCCATAATAGAATTACGTTTTAAAATAGGGCCAGAAGTATGAGAAAAGCCGCGCTAATTAGCTTTTTATATCTAATCTGCAACTTAACTGCGGCCTATGCAGAAAGCTATTCGCATCAATCCCCAACGACAGAGCGTTCAGAGATAACGCAACAGTGGTATGTCAGCCGACTTTCTCCTTCTTTTAACTTTCTCTTAAATCAGCAAGAGCCCCTTGGTGATCACGACATCGAGAGAACAAGCTCTAGTATGATTGGCGGTTACAAATGGCCTATTAATCAAAATTTTGATGTATTTATGGAAGCAGGCTTTAGTGACAGTAATCAGATAAAAGAAACAAACTCGCAAGCTCAATACCACTTGTCAACAGGTGTTAGCTATCACATAACCCCGCAATTTCGGCTCGAAAGCCGCATTACCCAAATGTCACTCAAACCAAGTAAAGCAGCCATTAGTGCGAGTGAAACTAATTTAGGCTTCGCGACTTCCTACGAATTGATCCAAAACCTTGATGTCAAGGCTGGTGTTGAAATGCAACTGCAGCATCAGATAATGCACTTAGGCCTAGATTACCGCTTCTAGTTAGCTAAACAACGCGCACTAAATAACCCTAAATGGGCTAGCCCATTCCCCATTAATACCGACTCTAAAAAGAGTTGATCATCTTTTATCCAATAAATTGCGTTTTGTTTAAATTGCCAGCCAATATATTTTCCTTCCCGAACCGAACAAGCGACAGCCACACTCAATTCAGTATATGAGCCATCGGCTGACATGCCCGATAAGCAAGAAAACGTTTTACGGTGAATACGTAAATAGCGCAGCAATCGCTGATGTGCTAAACGATTAGCATACCGAGGTTGAACAATCCCCTTGGGGTTATACGCCGTCACAATAACAAAACGCGGTGCATGTAACTTCGATTGACACCATTGAAAATATGTCTGCTGATAAGCCAACCACAGAGAGTGTTGTAATTTAGACAAAATTATTTCCTCTTAAATGAGCAATGAAAAAAAATTGTTAAAAGCTTGGTTCAGTAGATCACTCTTGATTTATGTCAATCAGAATTAAAAAAAAAACAGTAACCTTATGATATCGGTTGTTATACATCTGTTAACTAATTAGAATGTAATTTCGATATAATTCGCCGCCAAGCCTTCTATAACCAGCACTTAAGGCTGATTTACATTGGCTAAATAGCAGTATTTTAATCTCACCCAAGTGGTAATTAGGCGCGAAAAACACAAAATTAAATCGTAGTCGAGCGCATCCAAACTGAGTCAACGCACTAAAATTATAAACATAATGTTGCACTCTTTTTAAATTTCTTGCTCGGTTTACAACTGAAAGAATGCTAGATTTGTAATTAAAAAACTTAGGGCCTAACTATTATGAATACAACCAATATTCTCATCGTCGAAGATGAATTGGTCACCAGAAATACCCTTAAAAGTATTTTTGAAGCGGAGGGCTATAACGTCCTAGAAGCGACTGATGGTAATGAAATGTACCAAATCTTAAAAACTAATTCTGTGAACTTGGTGATCATGGACATTAATTTACCTGGGAAAAATGGCTTATTACTCGCGCGTGAATTACGCGACCAACATAATATCGCATTGATGTTCTTAACTGGGCGTGACAACGAAGTTGATAAAATATTAGGCCTAGAAATTGGTGCCGATGATTACATCACTAAGCCTTTCAACCCACGCGAGCTAACCATCAGAGCACGTAATCTATTAAGCCGTAGTCAAACCGTCGCTGTGGCTGAAGAATTGCCAAATCAAGTTGAACAGTACGATTTTAACGGTTGGCAACTACAAATAAACAGCCGCTCTCTAGTCAGCCCTGCTGGGGTAGTATTTAAGCTTCCTCGCAGTGAATTTCGAGCGATGCTGCATTTTGTTGAGCATCCGGGTCAAATACAAACCCGCGCAGACTTGTTGAAAAAGATGACAGGCCGTGAACTTAAGCCTCATGATAGAACTGTTGATGTCACCATCCGTCGTATTCGTAAACACTTTGAAAGTCATGGTGAAACGCCAGAAATCATCGCCACTATCCATGGTGAAGGCTACCGTTTTTGTGGTGACATCGAACCACAATAAATCTTTCAAGTAAGCCGAAGACAATAAAGCCCGCAAATACTGCGGGCTTTTTTTGTTGCCTAGATTTCGGTTTAAGCTATCCTCGCCAAATACAATTATTAAGCATCAGATACAAAAAAGCCCTGCAATGCAGGGCTCAAATCAAACGCTAAAGAGCGTACTAATTAAAGCTCAATACCTAGCTCTTTAAGGTCTTTCATTACAACAGAAGATGGTAGTGGAATGTAACCATCTTTAGCAACGATTTCTTGACCTTGAGTAGAAAGAACCATTTTTAGGAACTCACGCTCTAGTGGTGCAAGAGGTTTGTTCGGGTGCTTGTTTACGTAAACGTATAGGAAACGAGACAGTGGGTAAGCACCTGTTACTGCGTTATCCATTGTTGCTTCTACAAATTCACCGCCTTTCTTAGACAGTGCAACAGCGCGTACGCCAGATGTTTTGTAACCGATACCAGAGTAACCGATAGCGTTTAGTGAAGAAGACACAGATTGAACAACAGAAGCTGAACCAGGTTGCTCGTTCACGCTGCTCTTGAAGTCACCTTTACATAAGCTTTTATCTTTGAAGTAACCGTAAGTACCAGATACTGAGTTACGACCGAATAATTGAATGTCTTTGTCTTTCCAAGAGCCGTCTAGGCCTAGGTCACCCCAACGCTCAGCTTGCTTGTCGCCACCACACTTCAGTGTGCTTGAGAAGATTGTATCAACTTGTTTAATTGATAGGCCTTCAATTGGGTTATCTTTGTTTACAAATACAGCCAATGCATCGATAGCAACACGAACTTGTGTTGGCTTGTAACCGTAACGCTTTTCAAATGCTTCAATTTCTTTAGCCTTCATTGCACGGCTCATAGGACCGAACTGAGAAGTACCTTCAGTAAGTGCTGGTGGAGCAGTAGATGAACCAGCGGCTTGAATTTGGATGTTTACGTTAGGGTATTGACGTTTAAATTCTTCGGCCCAAAATGTCATCATGTTAGCTAGTGTGTCAGAACCAACAGATGAAAGGTTACCAGAAATACCACTTACTTTGGTGTAAGTAGGAAGATTTGCATCAACATTGCCAGCAACAGCTGATCCAGCGAAAACGGTAGCGACACTGAAACCAATCGCTGTTACCAGGTTTTTTACTTTCATTATCTTTACTCCAAGTGAATGTATTTTTTCGATTCGGCGCCAGTATGGCTAGCGATGATGACAAATATAAGTACCTAAGATGACAGTTTGATGACCAAGGTAACTTTTCCTTCATAAATGAAAAAGCGCCGAACTCGCGGCGCTTTATTGATATAGAATTTAAAATCAGATAGTTAAACTTTAAATGCAGATATTTGCTTAGTCACATCGTCAGACAAAGCTTTCACTTTACTACTGTTAGCTAACGTTTCTTGGCTTCCTTCACCTGTCTGCGTAGAAATCACACTAATATTGACCATAGAGCGAGCAACTTCTTCAGCAACCGCGGCTTGCTCTGTGGTTGCTGATGCAATCTGGTGATTCATATCATTCACACGCTCTACTTGTTTCACCACCACATTTAAGTTATCACCTGTTTTTCCAGCAGCAATAACACTCTGGCGGGCAGTATCACGGCCTTGCTCCATTGCTTGCGCAGCACTTTTCGCTAACGATTGGAGTTTCTCAATCATTTTTTGAATTTCAATTGTGGAGTTTTTCGTGCTGTGAGCCAAACTTCTAACTTCGTCAGCGACCACCGCAAAACCTCTGCCAGCTTCACCAGCTCGCGCAGCCTCAATCGCAGCATTAAGGGCTAATAAATTGGTTTGCTCAGAAATTCCCGAAATAACATTCAGTACTTCACCTATTTCACTCGAGCCCGCTTCGAGTTCATTAACTACCGTTACTGCGTGCTCAACTTGATTTGAAACTTGATTGATTGAATCAAGTGTTTTATTAATGAGTAAACTTGCTTCACGCACTACGCTATTGGTTTCGCTAGTGGCTTCAGATGCTTGGGAGGTACTGGCTTCAACTTCTTTAACGGCCAATGTCATCTGCTCAACCGCACTGACCACGGTATCCACATCTATCATCTGTTTTTGCACACCAGTATTGGTTTGATTAGCAATCACAGCTAATTCATCAGCCGATAAATTCAAGGTATTTAAACTAGATTGAACTGACTTCAACAGCCCCTGGAAAGAGTCCAGCATCGTGTTGATTTCACGACTTAAAAAACCCATTTCATCTTGACTATCAACATTAATTCTTACTGTCACATCGCCTTTGGCAACTAAGCTCATGGCATTTACGATCAGTCGAAGCGGCTTAACAATTGAACCAATGATTAACCAAGAGGTCGCAATTAAAGCAAACAAAATGGCAACAAAGATCCCACCTTTACTCCACAACCGTTCAATGTATAGCTTTTCTATATCATCTAAATAAACACCTGTACCAACAATGATTGTTCTGGTCAACCAAAACTGGACACCTTTAGTTGAGAATTTTCAAACTCCACTGGTGACAGATCACCATTGGCTGA